>NZ_FWZT01000024.1 GCF_900177345.1 Pseudobacteriovorax antillogorgiicola | reverse complement strand
GGTCTGGTTCGTTTGTTCTGAGTCACGGTAATTCTCCTCACTATGGTGAATTAGGCCGTTCAGTTAGATTTGTCCAGCACTTTTGGGGAGCTTCAATCCTGACAAACCGAAACCACCAGCGAATATAGTTTTTAGCTTTTAGAATAAATTCCCTAGTAATTTTTACTGTATAATCGGGAAAATCTTCTGGACGCTAGCCTATGCGAGCCTTCACTGATTATTACCTCCAATTGTGCAGAGCTTGCATTTTCTACATTCGTCACTTTGCACTTAGCCAAGACTCCATACATTCCAAGCAGGCTATGTCATGAGGTGCTGGCTTGTCAGTGATGTTTTTATCAGTAAGGAAAAGATCGCTCACAATGAGCACTATGTGTTGAAAATCTCAGTCAAATGTATCCACAGTGAGTAACATATTCTATAGAAAGTTGTTCACTGTGATTATGAGAATAGCTCATCGTGAATAAGTTAGTTGATATTTCTTAGAATTTTACTTAACTCTAATGACATTCGCAGGCAATAGTCCGTTTAGGAATTAGCCTTAATAACAGCAAGTTAATCTCGCTTTGGCAGTAAGTGGGGGGCCCCCCTATGACTGCACAAAGGCGACCAAAGAGGGGGGGTGTCATGTAATCAGTGAGGCAACATAGGCTACCACATGATTAAGTAACACTAGGCCGTAATACCATATCATGCTGGTGGTGCCGATTCAATCGTTTACTAAATTTAAGAACATACGAATTGAGGAAGTTCAATGAAGAACAAGTTAATCGCATCAGCGTTTTTGCTCTGTGGAGCGCAGGCTATTGCGAGTGGGTACTACGAAGCATGCAATCAAGTATTAGTTAATGGTGTACTTGAGAAGTATGAAGTAAATCGGAACTTTGAAGATAGCATCGTCCTAAAAAAGTGGCTTTGTAGCGAAGATTCAGGTTCAAACGGCGGTGGCGGCAATCTGGGTCTAAACGTTATCGATGTGTTGGACTTTAATGCTGGCGGTCAAAGTGCAAAGCAGTGGAAGAGAACCAATTGTCGCAACACAGACTATGATTACAAAGGATCTAAGTCGTCACATATTTTGATACAGCGTGCGAGTCCAGAGGTAGTTTCTGCCTGGGCGCAATGTATTAAAGACATTAGGCCTGATAATCTAGTGTGCTATGCTAAAGAAACAGATCAAAGCCTTCATGTTGTGATGGATCTGCAATACGGAATTGGCAACATCAAAAACCTTGATATTGTGGGGACCAATCTAACCCTATTAAATCGTGAGCCAACAGAGCTAAGGCCAGGCGAAACATCAATGCGCTACAGGAAAGTAGACGAGAGCAGGGAAAGCTTTTTCGATCTCAATGGCGAGGCAGATTACATAAACGTTTCTTGTAACTACACCGTTCCGCCTAAGCCTAAAAATGAAGGTAAGAGCTGTGAGGCATTCAGGTTGACCACTCTTTCTAACGGCAAAATATCTGCCCGGACTTACGAGTACCTGAGAGCAGAAGATCAAGTCCCCCTGTTTAGCTCTAGAGACGGCTCGCTGATCGGATACTATCCATGCTCAGTATTTTAAGATGGGAGTTTAAAATGATGAAAAGATATATACTTGGTTTACTAGCCTTGGGATTACTTTCTTGCCCATTAATGGGACAAACGACGATTTCAGGTCCTCGGGTGGAAGCAAGATGTGAAGAGGATAGCATCGATACTCCCAAGTCATTGCAAAGAAATGCCTGGGCGAAGAGATGTGGTTATATCTCGCGAAGGACTTGGGACTTTAATGTCCATGATGATGATGGATCGATCCGTGCTCGACCTTTTTATCCAAGTTTCTCGAAGAAAGGAGACTTTGATGATTGGTGGAAAGCGCCAGTGGTTGAAAGTGCCAAGTGCGGCCTAGGGCCTAACAATGTCTACAGTTTTATAACAAATTGTAGAGCTTCATGTTTTACGCCCGATCAGGAAATTTTGTTTGAGGAAGGTAGCCTTACAATTTTTGACGCTTTTTCTAAGCGTGCGACCAACATCGTAACACTTTCCGATTCGGCCACGATAGATAGCCTTGAGTATACTATTAGACCAGTAGAAGAGTATACTGAGTCTATAAGGAATGTGGAGCACGACATTCTCGTGATCAAGACTGAAACAGGCGGTCAACTTAAGGTCACACCTAATCATCCTCTGCTTGTCTCAACAGGTCATATGAAACTTGCTGAAGACTTAAAGAAGGGTGACAGTTTGATTCATAAGTCTGGCAACTTTGATCAGATCGATTCAATCGAGTTGGTGAAGTTTTATGGCAAGGTTTACAATGTTAAGCCAAACTCTAGGGATGAGAAGGGGACAGTAAAGTTGAATGGGCAGGTGATTGTCGCGCAAGGCTATCTTTCAGGCTCGATTTACTACCAAAACTCAGGCGCAAATTTTGTGAACAGGCTCGTCCTCCGAGATACAATCCCGAGTAATCTTTACAATTAATCGCTATATCAAAGGGGGGCATCCCCCTTTAGATCGGAGTTTCGAATTGAGAAAATTATTTATGGCAATGCTATTTTCGCAGACAGCCTTCGGTTCAAGCTACTTCGCTCAAAAGTCGTTCGGGCCAATCTATTTTGCAAAGAATACAAGTGGACCTGAAAAAAAACTTTACAACCACTGTAAAACCAAAGAGAGGCTAACAAAGAGAGAGTCCATAGAAAGGACCGAATGGGCAGCTCGATGTGGATACATTTCAAGTCGAGAGGCAGATATGTTTATCGATGAGGGACATTATCCAACATTCCTTAATGAACAGTTTATCGATTCAGATGACTTCCTTGCGCCCGTTGTGAACGCGAAGTTGATCCGTGTAGGCGGTTTTAATGGTTTTAATGGTTTTAATGGTTTTGGTGGTGCGGAAACAATTTCATATACTGTTTGCAACCTCGTTCCAGAGGATTATGAACCAAGGGGAGCTTGCCCCGTTAACTTGAGGTAAATATGAAAAGAGTGGCCTGGACTTTAGCAACGGTGCTAATTCTATCTTCGTGCGGAAAAGAAAGCAAAGACAACAATGACAAGGAGGAGCCAACAAATCTGGTTCCTGTCGAAGTCGAGCCTTGCGCCCCTGTTCTCGTGAACAGTTGTACGATCGAGAGTATTTCGAACGATGCAGCTCACACGAGACTGAAAGCTCTTCGTAAGTGTGAGATCATCTCTGAGAGAACATTAGATTTCTACAAGAATGCAGATGATGGCACAGAACGAGAAAAAGTAATTTTTCCAGTTCTGTTAGACACTGAAAGTTCAGAGTTAGTAGATATTCAGCCTGTTCTTGATAGTTGCCGGCTACCAGCCGCCAGCAGTAAAGTTTGTATGATCTTTTGTAATCCTTTAGGTAGTTTATGAAGCGATCTCGTATAGTTATTCTATTGATGGCTGTTGCCAGCCTGCTGGCAATGCTGAAGGTCTTTGGTTCTCGGGAAACGGTCGAATTGACGAAGATGAACGTCGGTAGTATCGATAAAACCTCGAAGACATCTACTAAAGATCCGACTCAGGGGACGGTGTTAGGGGATTCCAGCCAATCTGAGAATCGTCCAGATACTATAGACAGTAAAGTGTCAGAGCCATTAGTTAAGCTAGAAGGAACGCTTAGAAAGCCATCTGAGGCCTACGAACAATTTCTAGACTTGTTGGATAAGCCATTAGTTTCTGAAAATGATAAGTCGGCTTTTTTGTCTATAATCGACGATCCAGGCCTTGTCGAATTTAGCGAAAAAGTTCTTACGAGAAGCGAGTTTGGCGAGCTGAACTTGTCAAAAGAGAGGGAGCGCTTGGATGCGATTTCTTATGTTGGTACCTTGCTATCTAAGAAATTTCCCGTAAAAGATGATATAGAAGCAAGAGCTATTGAAGTCGTAAAGACAGTCTTGTATCGTGAATCGATTCAAGGCCAGCAATCCGAAGATCTTAAAAAGTCCCTCATAGGTGACAAGGTGGAGCTTGGTGTTGTTCTGGCGGTCCATTGGCCTAATGAATGGAAAGAAATCGTTCAGACGAAAAAGATTCCAGAAAGGCTTATCGAACATATCACGTTCTACTCTGATCGCCACAATCTTCTAATGCGAGAGAATGTAGGAGCTATTGTGAAGAAACTTAAGTCAGGGGCTTAGTTGCTTGAAGTTAGCTTTCCTCTCATGATCAGTTTCTTTCACCAAGGAAATTTATAACATAATACTAATAGGAAATATGATGACGAAGTTTCTTCTATCTACGTTAATTTTTGTAGTGACTGTATCAACTGCTGGCTATGGAAGTGTTCAAGCTGAAGCCGAACAAGAGATATCTAGTCAGCTTAACAGTTTGGACGACGGTGTGGATGAAGTTTGGGGGAGTTGTATTGCTAAGCACCCTAGAAGGTCTGCTCTCTTTACGACAAATATATTCGTTGGAGAGGCAGCGAAGTATGAGGTGCTCACAAACTGCTACGTTTTTGCGTTCAATAAGAACTACCAGCCTTGCGATTGTAAGGTGACATGCACAGGATTTTCTATTCCAACAGATTGGCAAAAGATAGCGGTGCAGCTAGCCAAGAAAGGAGTCTCGAAAACAATTAGTTGCGGAATTTAACGAAATAGGGGCGGTCCTCATGGATTGCCCAAGCTTTTATGAGTGGCCTAATGAGTTTTGCGATTATTATTTGTCTCTCAGTGATATTTATGACTGGGTGCGGTGAATCAACCTCTACGTCTAGACTAGATACAATTTTCGACGAGCTTGAAGGTGAATTTGTTACACCCGAAAGTGAGGACCCTTTTAGTCGAAGGGTAGGTGTTCTTTGGCATCATTTCCCAGAGTTTGAGACATCTCTGCCTTTCTGTTCTGCTGTCCTTATAAAAGACGACCTGGTGGCAACTAACTCACACTGTATTCCCGCTGATATCTCTAGTATCTATTTCGACCTGGAATTTAGGTCTTTAAGAGCGAAAATTGATGATAATATTGATGAGTTTCCCTCGAAGTTTAATACTATGACTTATAAGGGCGAGTTGTCGAGAAAGTCGTTCGTTCCAGAGTATGGCTTTCACTTTAAAGAAGTTCTATTGAACGATAAAGATGTTGATATGGCTTTAGTGAGAATTTCGGTGACTGGGCGACCTGGTTTACTTGACTCAGCAAATGGAGGGGAGTTTAAAGGTGGCGATGTCGTTCTCTACTCACATTTTCAAGGAATGCCTTTATTCAAATCAACGAACTGTACTTCTTGGAAAAAAGGCAAGATTCTCTATCATGATTGCGACAGTTCTTCAGGAAGTTCGGGTGGGCTATTGGTGAGTGCTGATTCTAATGAATTTGTTGGCTTGCACCGACAGGGCCCAGTAAGAAACAACTCTGAAACAGCTTTTGAAAGAAAGAGGTACGAATCTCGTGAGGAGGTATTCGAAATGCTTTGTGGCGACAATTGTGGTCAGCAAGAATTTTACAAGGCTGGTAATAGAGCGATACCGGCAAGTGATTTGATAAGAGCTATATCAGATGAAAAGTAGAACTTGGTCTTTATTGATTGTCCTAGTCTGCGGGGTGTTCGCAGTTTATCATTTCAATTCGGACGACCAAATTGGGAGAGCCCCCTCTCCGATGTTGGAAACACTCGATATTCAGAATAGTAAAGAGAAGCCCCTTACTCACTCCCCCCGTCAACAAGTGGAAGACCAAAAACGAGATCTAGTTGAAATGCTACCGCCAACCGCCGAAGATAAAGTGGAATCAGCTTCGAAGAAGGGTCGGGAGAATCATATTGCTAGAAAGACTGATGAATATGTTGATAAAGGGTTGATTACTGGGGGCGATCTAGAAATCACTGAAGAGAATATAGATCAGCTCATTCAAGAAGCCAAAGACTCAGGAGAAGTCGCCAAGCTTTCCTTCCTCTTGTTAACAAAGATAAACCTTAGACAGCTTAACGGAGAAAATCTTGACCAATTAAGCGCCTACTCCGAAATCGGAGAAAGGTTCCCTGAGCTGTTTGGTGATAGTCGCTTCTTACTTGCTTACTATGGAGCAGCATATATGGCAAATAACCTTGAGGTGGCCAAAAAAGTCACAGGCATTTTGGAGTCAGCTAAGCTTGATGATCATTGGGAGGACCTAGATTGCATTAGGTACTTAAATGGAAAGCTAGAAGGCGCACATACCGATGTCTTAGAGAATCTTAGATTGGGCTGTGTGGAGAGCGATAGTATCCTTAAAGTATCGATAAGTAGTCTTGGCGGGTAGCTAGAATCGTTAAGTTGGAGTAGAGTCGCTGAAGTTGAGTAGATACTTGCAGTCTCTAGGATTAGTACTCACCATGCTATTTTATCCCCAAGAAGAATTTCCTTACTGACAGGGCCTAATTATGTTGATTGATGACGTTGCTGATGCGATATCCTCCTATGTCGAAGCGCACCCCAGTAGATCACTCCGTACCTTATCTAGGCGTTCAGGAGTAAGCTACTCGACAATTCGCAGGATTGTACAAAAAGACGTGGGCGAGCCTTCTGTCGAGAAGACGATTCTCCCTATCTTAGGTGTCTTCCTCAATCTAAAAGAAATATATTCTATATTAGAAAAGAACAATCAACCAATGGCTTCATTTATTAGGCCCTTTGTTGGTTTTGAGAAAAAACCTACGCTGGATCTGTGCGATCTAGATCAGCAGATCATTCTGGAAGCGACAGGAAAGCAAGGAACAACGAGAGAGAGAATCGAGACCCTGCACGGACAATTGACAGGAGCAGGAAGATTGGAGTATTTACTTGAAACAGGGTTGCTTCAAGAAATCGATGGCAAAATAAAGGCTAAAAACCTTTACCTCTCGAATCCAAAGGTTGTTCTAAGTCATATTGAAATGTCAGCAAGAAACTTTGACATCGAGAATATTGGCCGAGGCTCCTTCTATAATCACTTCATTGGATCGATGAGTGAGCAAGATTTCCTGAAGATAAAGCAATTAGGGAAGGCTTTTGTGGACGAGATCGCAAGAGTTCGAGACAACCCCACACCTGGAAAGGAAGTCGTTGTGAACCTTAACATACTGGGCGATGTGTTTTTTTCAGAGGAGATGAAATGAAGAGTTTTATAGTAATTAGTCTATTGCTAGTCATGTTTTCTGCCCATGCCCGCGAAACAACTGGCGGCGGTGGTTTCGCTAGGCATGTTGAGGCTATAAATGCGAAAGTGTTTGACTCAATCCACCGAGATTATTTGAGAAGTGGAAATGGGCTAGTTGAGTTCAGGTCTGAGAGTTTAAAAGTGATAAAGATGAAACCTAATGCTATTGAAGCACGCTATCAAAGTAGTTCTGAGGATGTCACTTTAATTAAGAAATAGAAGAGTTAGAATAGATGGGCACTGATAATTGGCTGGCCTTGGAGTAGCGTTCTAAGGCACTTGCACCTACCCTCACAGCCATATTTATTACGCGTATAGCCTCCAAGAATGCCTGTGAAATGTAGATCTTTACACTATTAGACGTCACGCAATTGTGAGGAAGGGCTGTTTTGTGAAAGCTTTGAAACCATCCTCGATGACGCCTCTCCTCTTAAAACAAAGAATATCAAATTATTTTTGGTCAGGAAGAGAATGAGGAGCCTGAAATAGAATTGGGGCATCTTGCTTTATTCCCGTGAGTTCTGGACGACCAGTGCCATCAGCATTGCCAACCCAAACACCCACAGTAACCTCAAGGCTGACACCGATGGCCCAGGTATCGCGAAATCCAAGACTTGTCCCTGTTTTACAAGCAATATTTTGCCCCCCTAGAAACTTTTACCAATGAGCTTCCACTCCTGGGCGTATGAATTCTTGCATCGCTTCAATCGTTAGGAAAGACACTCCGAGGCTCATCTTGAAGCCGACTGATTGTTTTGTTATTTGTCCTTTGTGCAATGAAATCTCTGGTATAGTATCCCCGTCTGGATTTGAAACCTGGTATGCCATGAGGCTATATAAGTCACTGAGTTGGAATAATGTGCTTTCTGCGTCACCCAAAATCAGAGATTGACCATAGTGAGATGTTGGTTGGTTAAGAGACGTACGTCCAAAGCTGCGAGGGATTTCCTGTACCAAGGTCGTTTGAGTGATCAAAGAACTATCAAGCTTGAGGCCATACAAAAAGGGTTCAAGTAGGCTGCCTGTGCTACTTGGCCGTTGAACGATGTCGACGAAACGACCTTCTTTCAGTTCATCTAGAGGGCTATTACCAATATATCCTATAACCCTTTTCTTCTGGTCTAGAACAAGATTAGCTAGATTATTAATGTGGTTGCCAGAGAGCACACCGCTAAAACTTTTACTTATCTGATAGAGTCGATTCTGTAGGGGCTGATTGATATAGCTATTAAATGTATTCGTTTTCAAGTTCTGTTTTTTATTAATCCTAATTGCGCCTAGAAGAACTTGAGAACCTTTGCGGGCAAAGAAACCGAATTTCTCCTAGTAGTTAAACTTCACGATCACCTGCTGACCCTTCTCACCATCAATGGGCAACCCAGTAGGTCCAGAGTACGTCAATATTTTGGGAGGGCTGCCAGGGCGATAGGTAAAACTCATTTTAGGGGCAAATTGACGGATAAAAAAACTCTGGGGAGCAAGTGATAGTTTAAGAATAGTCCCATCCTTGTCCGATGCTCTCCCCTCGGGGGCAATGCGGAAATCAATGGTTTCAAAACGGTAGGGGAGAGCCAAAGCGAACTTGAGGCTCTCGCCTTGCTCCAGTTTGGCAAACTCTCTGACGATGAGTTCATGAAACGATTTGCCATGTATGAAGTCAGATTGCCATTTAAGCTCGCCAGTTTTTTCCTTTTGATCTTTGCCTGGACGGTAGCGAATGTTTAGGGTTCCTGAATCATTTTTTACGAGTGTGGTTTCTCCTGTAAGGAGATTCTCATAATTATAATAGAGAAGAGTCAAGTCCTTATAGTTGTAAGTAACCTCCTCGCGCATAACCTCTTGCTTCTTAAGGTCGTAATAGACCGCCTTTTTATTGAGCTGCCCGGCAGTGGTGGCGATATCTTCATACCCCTCATAGACTTTCTCTTGAGAGTCCTGGGCGTGGATTGTGAAATGAACACGCTGACCAGTGAGTGATGCAAAGGATCTGCTCGGCAACAACACAAGGATACACGGAATAAGCAATGCAATTTTCATTTTAGCTGGCCTGACTTTGTTCATCGGATTCAAAAGCTGACATAATTTCTTTAGGGAACGCTTGATCGGGAGAATAAAGGCCCCAAAGAAAGCGTCCGCCGGGCGGAATGGGGCTGTTGACAACTTCGTAGAAGTTTTTTGATGGCCTAGGAATTTCTTCGATATTGACCTCAGACCCTTGAAGTTGGATAGGTTCTCCTGTTTTTAATGACTTCAGAACCTTACTAAGTAGGGAACAGACTTTTTTGTGAACTGGAGAATGGGTCATTGCTGCCTCGGCTTCAAGATATGTCGCAGCTTTTTTTAGCTGATTGCTGCGGGTATATGCCAGAGCTACATTGTATCGCACGAAGCTACGGTTATCGCTGTAGCCAGGTGGCAGGTTACGAAGGGCCCTTTGATAGATCTCGATGCCTTGCAGAAAGTTTTGCTGTTTGACGTGAGAGATTGCCTGGCTATTCCAAAACGATATAAGACTGTCGCTGCTGTCCATATTCCCAAGGAGATTGCTAGCCTCTTGATGCTCACCTTGGCGAACAGCGATGGAAAGCTGAGCCTCTTTGGCAAACGCTGCGTTTGGAGCATCCTCTAAGACTTGGCCCATGGTTTTTCGAGCGTCATCGTCACGTCCTACTGCTGATTGCTCGGTAGCAATCGCACACAGCCTTTCTAGATTTTGAGGGGATAGGGAGTTGGCTTTCTCAAGGTAATTTAAGGCATTTTCGTGATCGCCAAGTTTTAAGCATGCCTTGCCAAGTAGGTTGAGAACAAATGTACCATAGCCCATGATCTGAGCTGCTAATTGGCCGAGACGCTTAGCCTCTTGAAAGCTTCCTTCATGGAGGGCAAATTCCCCTTGTAGCAGAACCTTCTTACCCCGTGGCACTTTAGAGTCGACGAGCAGGCTGTTGAGTATAGACTCGGCTTTTTGAGTTTGAGCGCTCTTGAGTTTAAGGCGAAACTCCCTCTCTTTGGAGCTTAGTTCCGATGGATATTGACTCTCTTTAAGGGCCGAGAGAATGGAGGCGATGAAGTTACGGGCTTGAATCGGTTTACTAATCACCTTATTGACACCGACTTCCTTTAGGAGAATCTCATCCTTGTCTTTGAGTAGCGACGAACAAACCACAATAGGGATGTCCGCTTCAAGCTCATGGCGCACGATCTGGATAAATGCAGGGCCAGGAATCTCCTTGAGCTTCCACTCGGTCACAAAAAGATCAATGTTCTTATACTTTCGTGAAAATTCAAGGGCGGAGAGCCCATCTTCAAATTCCATTACCGAACGAAAGTCGAGCTTCGATAAAATTTCAGCGATGGGTTTACGCACAGCTTCATCCGAGTCAATCACGACACAAGTATCTTTTTTAATGGGATTGCGACATTCCTTGAGAGATTTTCCCATATAGCGGTTGGCCATACGTTCGATCAGCTCCTCTTGGCTATTATCAAACATCAGGGTTTCGTATAGGTAACTGACCCCTTCTTGCTCTTGACCAGTTAAGAAATAGGCTTCTGCAGTATTTAATAGTTGTTCACTGGACTGATCCACGCCCTCTAAGAGCATCTGCTCCATCATTAGGCGATCCATGTACCATTCTCGGCTCATAAGATACTTGCGAAAGAAACGAGCTGCAATGGCAATATCGCTGCGATCGCTCCGCGCCATGCTAATGACTTCCTTCAAATCGTTGCGAATGGAATTATGGCTCAAAGTTCCCACATGAAACGACATCGTACCGAGACTGAAGGCAAATGGAATCAAGTATTGCTCGGAGTCATCGAAAAATACAGTGATCCGTAGATAGCGAAGTTTAGGATCTTGAAGACATATCTTCAGTAGGTGAAAGACTGTCACAGGGTCGGCTATGTAGGGGTGCGTTAAGATCCAAGCTACCTGATATTTATTGGGATAAGACAGATATTCAGACAAGGATTTTAACGCGAAGACATTACGATAGCCTAGATCGCGCAGGATGCCACCGACAACTGGTCGTAGGGTTCCAGAGCCGTCGATGATGACGACATTAGAGTTCTTGTCGGTGAGGCTAGGCGCTGGCATAGAGTTCCTCATCAATTTTCAGGGAAAAAAACACGGGCTTTAGCAGATCAGACGGCTTGAACGGATATGGAGTCACGCCATCAGCGAGAGGCACAATCTCGCCTCCGATGGTCCAAATAATGCGCGGTCCTGGCCTCACTGCCCTTGCATCTTCTACCAGGTGAATGATGTCTTCCCGATTGAAGCCTTTTTCCATACAAAGAAAAACGTCCACTGGCTGAGTTCTGACTGCATCCCGAGCTTCTTCAATATCTGTGAAAGATTGGTGACTCGCCCCACGATTGCCGAAGGTATCGCCCAGCATTCGAGCAGATGTGTCACTGTCGGCTAGAATAATCACTTTGTATTGGCTGAGAGTCTGCTTCAGCTGATTTTTAGCCATGGCCGATGGGTCTCCATTGGGGCGATATCTGGCATTTTGCGATCGGTTGCTCCTATTATAGCATCGCTTGGAAGACAGTGCGAAAAAGCTACGGCTTCAAAGGGGACCTAGCTTCGCAGATCGGAAAGTCGGTTCATCGTAATCTGAGCACAGCTCACAGCTCCCATTGAGTAGGCAGCCTCTGCATAGGAAAGAAAATACTCCCAAGTGCGCAGAAAACGATCATCGTATCCTAAACTCTCAAAGATTTGCTGATTCTCAATAAATTTTTGGCGCCAGATCCTGAAGGTTTTACTGTAGTCAAGACCCATATCATGGAGGGCTACCACATGAAATTCTGATTTTTGATTGGCGGCCTGGATGACTTGAGAAAGTGAGGGGGTCAAGGACCCAGGAGTGATGTACTTGTGGACCCAGTCTCCACGGCTTTGGTCGAGGGTAACAGATTCAGGGCCGACCAATACCTGGTGGACCATCCGACCACGGGGTTTCAGCACACGGTCACAGACTTCAAAGAAAATGGGCAAATCTCCCTGAACCAATGAATCGGTAAGCTCCACGGATACAATGTGATTGAATCGACCGCTGACGTCGCGAAAGTCGATGAGTAAAGGCGTGACCCGATCTTCGAGCCCTAGCTCTTTGACTCTCGCGTCGACATATCGGAACTGTTCTTCTGAAATGGTTACGCAAGTAACATGGCAAGCATAAGTCAAGGCTAGGTAGAATGTGAGAGACCCCCAGCCACAGCCTAAATCCAAGACTTCATCCCCTGGTTCAATCTTGAGTTGTTCTCCGATCCGACGATTCTTAAGCCTTTGGGCCTCCTCTAAGCAAATCGGGGCAGACCCAAAAAAAGCCGCGGAGTAGGTGAGGGATTCGTCAAGGAAGTAGGAAAAGAAATTGGCGCCAAGGTCGTAGTGAAAGCTAATATTTTTGTCGAAGCTGCTATAGCGACTCTGATGCAAGAAATTTTGGATCTTATGGACACTTTCAAGAAATAGAAATAACGATGGTTCCGAAGACCCTTGGTCTGGTTGGTGATAATTGATCAAAAACCACTTGATGAGTTCAACGATGTCCTCTGACTCCCAGTAACCATCGACGTAGGACTCTCCGAACCCCAACTCCCCTGACTTTAATAGCCTTTGGAAAAAGTCTAAGTGTTTGATACGAAGTTGTGCTTTGACCCGATTTCCGTAGCCAAACGTATAGTTATAATCGTCGCCATCAATCTGAAGCGTAAGCTTACCTTTCGTCATCTTCTGAAACCGAGACAAGACGCTACTTTTGTAAAGAGACGATTGATAGGTCTCGATTCTTCGTAAGGTTTTGGGGATTACTTTATCCATAAAACCATCTCATTTTAGCAAGCAGATGCCGTAGTTTACCTTTATTTATCGCAGGGAGTAAAATTTTTTTTAAGTAGACGTCTAATGAGCGACAAGAGGCTGAATTTGCCGAGCTCTAGGACCTTGGGCGACCGATATCCTACAAGGGGAGGTTCCATGAAACTACTATGCATGTTAGTAGGTATAGGCCTGGTCTCTTGTGCCAGCTCTGATGATCCTAAATATGTCTATGGGTGGTGTTATCAGCCACTTTACTGGCCATCGGACTGCGTGGAGCCTGAGATGCCTAGCAAAGAGGAAATGGCTAAATGGCGGCGGGAAAAGTACCGCCGCTCATTGGAGGACTGACGTCAGGCCTCTCACATGGGTTTATGGTTTTGCTAGGGCATCACTCACGGTCTTGTCAATGAGGTGCTCATCAGCAATGAAAGGCAACGTGATGTGACCCCCCTCCTGCTGGTTATAGGTTTCACTGGTGCTTATGGAATTGGGGTTGCCAGCCCAAGCTCGTCTCGCCACACCACCCATGACGTCCCAGGGCATAGCCGTTTGGATAATATCATCGGTACGAGTGCTGCCATCCAACAGAAGTCCGAAGCCACCGTTGATGGATTTACCGATGCCAACGCCACCGCCGTTATGGAGAGCGACTAAACTCATGCCTCGCGCCGCGTTTCCAGCAAAGATCTGGGTTGCCATATCTGCCATGATATTGGAGCCATCTTTGATGTTGGAGGTTTCCCTATAAGGAGAATCCGTTCCGCCTGTATCGTGATGATCGCGACCTAACATGATGGGGCCTACCTCGCCCTTCCGCACCATGTCGTTGAACTTCAATGCCAATTCCCGTCGACCCCAGGCATCTTGATAAAGGATGCGGGCTTGGGAGCCGACCACCAGCCTGTTCTTCATCGCATCCTTCACCCAGTTATAGTTGTCTATGTCTTGGTATCGGGGCTCAGACCTTAGACCCTTGATGACTTCAGCCGCTGCTTGGTCGGTTGCTTCAAGATCTGATTCTTTGCCACTCAAGCAAACCCATCGGAAAGGTCCGTAGCCGAAGTCAAACAGTTCTGGGCCAAGAATATCTTCCACATAGCTTGGCCAGATAAAGCCATCCTCCTCAGACTCTCCATTTCGCGCGATTTCTTTAACTCCAGCATCAAAAACAGCTTTCATAAAAGCATTTCCGTAATCAAAGAAGTAGGTGCCTCGTTCCGTGAGTTGTTTGATGGCTGTAAAATGCAGGCGGAGTGTCTCATTCACAAGAGACTCAAAACGGTCCTTGTCTTCGGCTAAAAGCCGCGTCCGCTCGTCGAAGCTAAGGCCAACGGGGCAATAGCCACCGTCGTAAACAGCGTGGCAGCTGGTTTGATCCGAGAGTAGGTCAATTTTTTGATTGTGCTCTACCGCATACTGAAGAAGGTCAACAATATTGCCATGAAATGCTATGGCACAGCCTTGACCGTCCTTCTTGGCTTCATCAGCCCAAGCGAATGCTTGCTTTGGTTCGTTGGTTACTTTTTGCACCCAGCCTTGGTCAAGGCGAGTTTGAATGCGAGATTCATCGACTTCAGCGATGATGCCGGCAGCTCCAGCAATCTCCACCGCCTTACCTTGTGCGCCACTCATACCGCCGAGACCGCTGGTGACAAAAAGTCGACCTGCTAGGTTTTGATCCTGGGGAATCCCAAGCTTTAGGCGGCCCGCAATGCTAATAGTATTGTAAGTGCCGTGAACAATGCCCTGGGGGCCGATATACATCCAGCCACCAGCTGTCATTTGGCCGTAGTTTGCTACCCCTATGGCAGCGGCTCGATGCCAGTCTTTTGGGTTGTCGAACATTCCTACCATCAGAGCATTGGTTGTCATCACCCGTGGTGCCTGCGGATGGCTGGGGAACAGACCAAGTGGATGGCCGGAGTATAAGACAAGGGTTTGATCATCGCGCAACTCTTGCAAGTAGCGTTTGATCAGCTGGTACTGCATCCAGTTCTGACAAACCTGACCAGTTTCCCCATAGGTTACCAGCTCGTAAGGATAAAGCGCGATGTCGAAGTCTAAGTTGTTGTCGATCATCAATTGAAACGCCTTGCCAGCGAGACATTGACCCTCGTACTGGTCGATCGACTTGGCCTTGATCTTGCCCTGTGGCCGAAAGCGGTAGCCGTAAATGCGACCGTAAGTTTTTAATTCAGCCATAAACTCGGGAGCCATTGTTTCGTGAAGCTCCTGAGGCAGATAGCGAAGTGCGTTTCGTAGAGCAAGTTTTGTGTCTTTTTGACTTAATTTATAGAGTCGCGATGGCGCTCTTCGAATGCCAGATTCAAATTCTGGTGCTTTGGGGAGGTCACTCCCCAGTGTAAGGTGCTGAATGTTGCGGTTTGCCATGCTTGCCCCCGTGAAGATCTGTGAGGGCCTAAAGTTAGCCGACAAAGGCCGGAAAATAAAGGGTTTCTTGGGGCGGTAAAGCTGTGATAAAAGGAAATTTAACTAGCTACTTACGTTATAAGTGGTTAGTATATTTTGCTATGTATGAAAATTACATTTTCTTTACAACCAAACCGAGCTATCAACGTTAGTATCGTCATGCTCGAATGGACATCCCGGAATATTGTGTTAGTGAGGAGATTTGTATGGATGCCTACTGGTTACTTTGTCTTTTTGTATTCGTTTTTGCTTACCTGCTGAACATTTGTTACATCACCGTCTTCTATCATAGAGGCCTCACACACCAAGCTTTAGAGTTGCCTGATGGGGTGAGACGCTTTGTGGTGGCAACTGGCGGTTGGATCACTGGGCTTGATCCGAAGGGCTGGAGCTGCATGCACCGCCTGCACCATCGATATTCAGATACTCCCAAGGACCCTCATAGCCCTGTGCATAAGGGATTCTTTATGATCGCCTACCAACAGCTGCTCTCTTATAAGGCAGTTCTCAGGGGCTTGATCAAACGTGATCCTGAGTACTGCAACGTGGTAAAAGACTTAGACTTTGAAGTGAGTTGGATGAATCGTCGAGGACTTTGGTATCTGCCATACGTCCTCCATGGAGCCATCGGCTTGATCCTGACTTGGCAGGTAGGCTGGTTACTTGGATCAGCTTACTTTTTGGGAATTATGAGTCATCCTGTTCAGGGCTGGATGGTGAATTCCATGGGGCACGCTTTGGGGTATCGAAACTTCAACACCCACGATAATTCGAAGAATAATACTTTGGTCGCATTGCTGGTTGCAGGTGAAGGCTACCAGAACAATCACCATCGCTACCCCCGAGCTGCGAAGTTTTCCATGCGTTGGTGGGAAGTTGATTGGGGCTATACGATGTGTCTCGGTCTAGCGTCGCTCGGTGTTGTGAAATTTGACTCTTCGGCCAACCTTCGAGACCTTGATCAGCCTGAACCTTGGGATCTTGTAACAAACCAAGTCTCGTAACAAAATTTCAAAGTTTTATCGAGAAAAGAGCCTCCTTTTTAAGGAGGCTCTAGTTTTTTTACACCACTTTAAGGGCTAGAAATATCAGGCGGGAAAGGGCATTCTAATGAAGAAGGGAGCAGCTTCCGTAGAGGAGTCCAGGGCATGGATATTTTTGTCGATTTTGTTCGGTTAAAAGTTTTGACTCATCTTCCCGGTTCTGCTAGTTAGCTCACGAAATGGATATGATCGACCTAGCTATTAGGAGAGGTAAATGGCGAATGTACAGGATCAACTCAAAGACATTGGATTAGATTCCTTAGGAATCACCGAGGCCGAAACAATTTTTTATAATCTTTCTTACAATGAGTTGTTCCAACACGAAACAGAGTATGATGGCGATGACTTCGGAAAGGGAACCCTTACATCCTTGGGTGCCGTTTCTGTCGACACGGGCCGCTTCACGGGGCGATCTCCAAAAGACAAGTATATTGTCAAGCATCCCGACTCTGAGAACAACGTGTGGTGGTCAGGCACTGGTTCTGATAACCACCCTATCTCTCCCGATATTTGGGATAAGCTTAAGACAAACACCCTCAATCGCTTGAACGGCAAGAAGCTTTACGTGATGGACGTATTTTGCGGAGCCAACGAAGCGACCCGTTTGTCCATTCGTTTGGTCACTGAAGTTGCATGGAAGGCACATTTTGCTAAAAATATGTTCATCCGTCCCACTGACGAGGAACTTAAGAACTTCAAACCCGACTGGACCATTCTTGATTCCTGCAAGACAGGCTACGATAACCATAAGGAAGACGGCCTAAGGTCTGAAGTCTATGCAGCTTTTAATATCGAGCAGCGACAGACCATCATTGGTGGAACTTGGTATGGTGGAGAGATCAAGAAGGGTATCTTCACAATGATGAACTACTTTCTACCACTCAAAGGAATCGGCTCGTTCCATTGCAGCGCGAACCACGGCAAAGATGGCGACACTGCCTTGTTCTTTGGGCTATCGGGAACAGGAAAAACTACCTTGTCGGCAGACCCTAAGCGATCACTGATCGGTGACGACGAGCACGGCTGGGACAAGGACGGGGTCTTCAACTTTGAAGGTGGTTGCTACGCGAAGTGCATCGACCTTTCCGAAGAGAACGAACCAGATATTTTTCATGCTATCAAACGTGATGCACTGCTTGAAAATGTGGTTGTGAAAGATGATGGCTCGGTAGATTTCCACGACACCTCGAAGACTCAGAACACTCGGGTTTCTTACCCAATTTATCATATCGATAACATTGTGAAGCCAGTGTCTAAGGGCCAGCACCCTAAGAATGTCATATTCCTTACTTGCGATGCTTTTGGTGTTCTACCGCCAGTTGCTAAACTCACTCCGGAGCAGGCACAATATCAGTACCTCAGTGGCTATACAGCGAAAGTTGCGGGTACAGAGCTAGGAGTGAAGGAGCCGACTGCTACATTTTCCCCGTGCTTCGGTGGTCCTTTCTTACTTTTACACCCCACGAAGTATGGCGATATTTTAGCAGCTAAGATGCGCGAGCACGGCGCCAATGCTTACCTCGTGAACACTGGCTGGAGTGGCGGTGGCTACGGCGTTGGTGAGCGGATGAGCCTGAAAGTAACTCGACGAATTATTGATGCAATCTTTGATGGTTCTCTAGAAAAAGCCGAGTACGAGCCATTCCCAATCTTTGGTTTCGAAATACCAAAAGGTATTGAGGGTGTGCCTTCAGGATTACTAAATCCTAAATCAACTTGGTCAGATACAGGTGCTTACGATGAGGCTTTAGAAAAGTTGGCGAAAATGTTCACCGACAACTTCAAAAAATACACCGATAACGAAGCCGGTAAAGCGCTTGTCGCTTCGGGCCCTAAGCTCTAGTCTTCTCTTAGCAATTTCTGCTTTTTTAGAGAGGCTCCCGGTCTGGGAGCCTCATACTCTTCAGAAAAAGTATCTCGATCCGATACGAACTCAGGGGGAACCAAGAGGCTTTCCTCAACATTCTCTAATGCTTTAGTGGGAAACGATAGTTCATGAATCCACCATCGAATCGCTGGTTCAGGAAAGCTTTGTCTTTTTTGGTGCCAACACTTCGGATATCGAAGCCCAGCTGGCAAGCAAACTGGCTTGAGTTAGAGAAGAAGCGTTTTCGTAATATTGCGCGCTGGCTCTTTATATCTACAGCCATCGGTTATGTCCTGCATTTCGTGCTCATAGATCTGCCCCTTGGCAAATCCCCTATCGAAGTCTGGATCGCTTACCGTTTCGGCCTAACCGCATTCTCGCTCTTTGGGTTGGCACTCACGTTTCACGAAGGTTTCAGTTCTTCGCGATTCTATAAAGTCCCAGTATTGGTTGCTGGATTCCTCTTCAGTATCATGCAGGCTCAAGCCATGGTGTGGCACCCGGCAACCCCTTACTTCTACGCCTTTCTCTTGCCTTGTTTGACGACTGTGATGGCGCGTATGGATCTACTGAAGAGTCTGGGCTATCTGGGATTGATTCATGCTGTTCAAGTTCCAACTCTGTTAGCCACTGGCCTAGAAACGCACCTCATAGTTAGCGCGATTACTATGAGCCTTGGTGCTGCAACTGTATTTCGATCGAATATGATCTCTGATGTTAATGCCTTTCTCTCAGAGCAGTTAAAGGATGAAATTCAGCATAAGCTCAATGATGCTCTAAAAACTACAAAACACAAAGAGAAGGCTCTTGCTGAATCGAATCGCCAATTGGTTCGTAAGAATTTGGTGTTTCAGACATTGCTGGAGTCCAGTACCAATCTTCCCCACTTCCAAGATGTTCGCGAACTTTTAGAGTATGCCATTGACCAGTTTGAAGAGCTATTTCAGGACTGTGGTGTGATGATGATCCTGTCTG
This sequence comes from Pseudobacteriovorax antillogorgiicola, assembly GCF_900177345.1. Classification (NCBI taxonomy): domain Bacteria; kingdom Pseudomonadati; phylum Bdellovibrionota; class Oligoflexia; order Oligoflexales; family Pseudobacteriovoracaceae; genus Pseudobacteriovorax; species Pseudobacteriovorax antillogorgiicola. The sequence continues at coordinate 99,082 of NZ_FWZT01000024.1, read as the reverse complement.
ATCAAGGGACCCACCGCTTTGGAGAGGCCGTGTACACAAACATTGCTGAAGATACCCAGCAGCTCATGGCTAATAACTATAGGAAACTACTCAATGATGAGTTTTTGAACTCCTTGAAACTATCAGTTTTCAACGATGAGTCTGGTCATCACTATCCTGTCGAGTCTCTGATTTCCTTGCCGATGATCAGCTCGGCGGATAAAGTCGTGGGAACGGCACTCTTTATTGGAGTTCAAATGGGGCCGGAGGCCGTGGAGACGATTTCTTTGTTCTTAGCCCTCGTTACAAGCTGTGCCGAAAACCTTGCACTAACCAAGCGGCTCGAACACTTGGCACATACGGATAACCTTACCAGTGTTTACAATAGGAATTACTTCGAGCGAGAGATCCGGCGGCATATACGCACTAATACTGAATATCCTGACTTGCATTTCAGTGTTTTACTCGTAGATGTGAATGGCCTAAAGACTGTGAATGACTACTATGGCCATAAAGAGGGGGATAACCTCATTGTCAAAGTTGCGAATCTTCTCAAAACAACCTGCCGTCGCACGGATGTGGTTTGTCGATTGGGAGGTGATGAGTTTGTGATTATTTGCCCAGAAACTAAAGATGCTAGCAAACTTCTCTATCGCATCCGTAATCGGGAGTCGAGTATGAGGCTGCACTTTCATACCGAGGCCGGCCAAGAAATCGAGATGCCAGTATCTGTCAGTGTGGGGTTAGCCAGCACTTGCCAGTTTTCTCCTGATGGGATTCTGCGCGCCGCAGATGAGCTGATGTACGAAGATAAGCGGAAGCACTATCAGTTACATCAATTGAAAAGAAGCTCTTAAGTTCTTTCTATGCTGTTAGTTATGGTGTGGATCACAAGATACGACTGTAGAGCTAACCTTCGTTCATACTGAACTTCGCCATCAGCCTTTGCTTTTGCTGGTTTCTCACCCAACGAACGATTTTCCCTACAGCTTGGTAGACCTTGATCCGCAATTCATCAATCGGTAAGGCGGGGCCTAGGAAGCCCATCTGTTTGGCAAATTCATAAATCTCTTGGTACATTAAGGTCCAGACCACAGGATTAACCTGCCGACCAAAGATGATATCGTGCTTGTTGGCGAAAAACAAAGTGTGCTTTTGGCCTTTGAAGTCTCTGTGTTCGAAAAAAACAGGAACGGTTTGAAAACCAAGTTTTTCATAAAGGGATAACAGTTGGTCGGTAGAGCTACCAATGATCCAGTCACGGCTATGAGCCATGGCGAGGTATGATGAGTATTGGAATAGGCCTTCCAACAGGTCTCCTGCTCGGTAGTCTGGATGGGTACAAACCCTGGTGATTTCAATGATGTCTTGCTTCTTAGGGAAGTAACGGGGGATGACTAGAGAGTGTTCATGCTCAAAAGGTTCGTTAGCTTGGGTGATGATTAGCCTTAAGCTAGCAACGACTCTAGTGCCGTGTTTTGCAATCACGATAATCGATCGCTCGTCAAACTCATCGCCCATGGCCTGAGGCTGATCGTCTACATTGGGAATCTTTCCTTCTAAAGCATAGGCTTTGGTACGAAGGTTCACCACAGCGTCGTATTCCTGCGACGAAGAAACGGTTTTAAAGACGACAGCATCCTTGATAGAAGAAACGGGGAATTGCAATTTGTAGAGCTGTTTTGGGGTCCAGCGGTCGTTGTACTCAAATAAAAGCTGGCCAATATGGTGCTTAAACATACCATGGCAATTGAGGATACGTAAGCCAATACGTTTGGTTCGCTTATTGGTGTAAGCTACGCGAACGGTTACTTTTGTCCATATGCCTTTTTGCACTAGGAACTGGATATTATAAATTTCGCCAAGATCCCAGGTGAAAGAGTCTTCGATGGTTCGTAAATGTAATAGGTTGTAAGATGCGCGGTCGAGCCAAAACCGACATAGTATCATCTCTGTAGAATCACAGACGTCTACTTTGGCATCTAGTTTTGGCGTCAACTTAGGTTGCGGGCTTTGCGGAGGCCATTGATATAGGCCGAGGCATGCCAGGGATGATGTGTCTTGCTTTTTTGCCATAGAACGATTCTCCAAATTCGTTCCCTAAAGGTGCCTAGCACCCACCTTGTTAGCGGCGAAGGTACGATATTCTTTAGAACTTTCTGAAGCGGGAGCAATATCACCGACTAGCAAGAGCCTTAGAGTCTAAGAAAAAATAGACTCTCGAAATTGATCGCGTATTAGCGAATAAATTCCCTCGTATTATTGGTATATTAGCCCAAGTAATCCCTTTCTTGACCTAATCTGCCACCTCACCCTTTTATCTAGGTAGAACTGGCAGGGTTTACTTATATCTTCATACCCAGCGGATAGAGTTGAAGATTCACCTTCACCAGTTGATCCGCTTCACCTTGGTTGGTCTTCTGCTTAGCCTTTGTGAGAAAGGCCTTCATTTCCTGTACCAAGTCTAGATAATCTTTTTGGGACAAGCAGAGTACTTCAGAGGTGAAAACGGCTTGATCGGGACGATCCTCATACTGATCGATCTGTTCACAACCTTCAATGAAGCTAGCCTTGAGATAGTCCGTTTCTGAATCGAGTGCTTCCTGAATGCTCTGGCTTCGCTGGCTTTGGAAGTAGACTCCATTGACTTCCTGAACGAAATCCTTTTCGAGCAGAAAGCTCAGGGTGTTTTCGATCTCTCGGTAACGATGCCGGCCGAAATAATCAAGTAGGTCGCGAAAGCTTGGTCGGCCATTGAAAAGATTGAATGCCTCAATCACTTCAATAGCTGATTTAGTAGGTGCTTCGACCTTTGGTAGCGTGCGAGAGTCGAAGCGGCTGTTAATCATGCTTTCGAGCGACTGTAATTGTCGTTCGAAATAGCTTCGCTGCTGAGCACACTTGCTGTGATCTTTTTCTAGCAAGCAGTGAAAGTAGTGAGTCTGAGTTTCGGACAGATCGAAAACTTGACTCAAGACTGACCAGTGCTTACGACTGATCGATCGACGGCCTCTGATCATATCAGAGATGTGACCCTTGGAGCTGATACCTAGCTTCTTGCCGAGTATCGTCAAACTAAAGGTCGGTTGTTTCTGCTTTTGAAAATTGTACAGACTTTTGAGAGCCTCGTGAGAGGACTTTGATGAAAGTAAAATGTAATCAACTTGATTCATTAGTCGCCTCCTTGCGCTTCAAATACTTAAAATATCCCCCTCCGAAATTCAATAATTTTTAATCGAATCCGTGATTTAGGCCAACTATTGGTTCGCAAAAAAGATTAATTAAGAGGCACTAAAGAGCCTTGTTGAATTGATTGGTTTTGGCTTGATTAAGCCGTGTTTAGCCAGAATTTCGCTAAAATCATCAAACAAAAGTGGTTTAGTTAAGACATCGTCTGCCTTCACCAATTTGCCCCAACCAGTATCATCAAACGCGCAGTAGTTAGGTGAGGCCCCAGTGACAATGAAAAATGGGATAGTTTTCCGTAGATGTTGTCGTACATCCATCACGATGTCGAGCATCTCGCGACCGTCGAATTCCGGCATGGCTAGATCGCAAAAAATCGCGTCAGCAGCGAGAACCAATCGCATCATTGTTTGAGGATCTTTAAGTTTGCGGCTATCCTGTAGATATTGGCCGTGAAAATTAAGCTCTTTTGGAAGATCTGAAACATAGCTGTCGTACACGTGTAAGATTTCCAAGTCGTCGTCAATAAATACCATATTCATTTCAACACCTAAATTAGCAGTTAGAACCAAACTCCATCTAAGATAATTAAGAAATCGACTTATCTTTCAGAAAGATAAAGAAAAGCGAAATAGCTCAAAATTATAGCTACTTAACAAGTTGAATTCTGCAACCGTTGTTTAAGATCCCCATATTTCGCAATAGTTCAGCATAAGAAACTGCTCCTTTTGTATGGGGTTGAAGCAAATATTTACCGAAGGAATATTTGCGGCGACAGAATTTAAAGGAGGATACCATGAGTGGCCAGGCAGTGAGACGACGATACATTCGTGCAGCACCTGATGACAATGAGTACGTGCAAATCGATCACAAGCTTGAGGGTGATTTTACGTTCTCCTACGCAGCATTAGTGGTAGAGGAATCTCCATTGGGAGGTTGCAGTATCGTGTGTCTTGATTCGGTTGGGCTTGAAAAAGGCAGCGTCTGTCGGATGAAAGTGGGGCATATGGCTCCTTTACGTTCCGAAATTGTTTGGGTCAAGGTTCTCGATGAGCATGTCGTGCGCCTGGGTGTAAAATTCCTTGAGTAATCTTCCTATCATTTAGAAGCTATCCTCGTTAGTATGGGGCTCTTTGCCCTGTTTTGACTTGTAGGTGACACAAAAATTATGCTGAATACTAAGAGCCGCTATAGCGAGCCTCTCGAATTTATTCTTCTTGTTGGTCGGTCTCTTCATCGCTATGGCGCAGCCGCTCATCATATCGAAGCAGCACTCTTTGGCTTGGCTCAGAAATACTGTGATGAATATGAATTCTTTGTCACTCCTACCGCGATTATTTCTTCTGTAAAGATTGATGGGGAATGGCAGTCACGACTCCAGCGAGTCACCCCTGGCGGTATCGATTTGGGCAAGCTTTCTCTGGTCGATGATGTTGGTGATAAGGTCACTCATGGTGTCATGAATATGCAAGCTGGAATCGAACAAATTCGCAAGATCAATCGTATTCCAGAGGGGCGGTTTGATCCCCTCATTCGTATTTTGTTTTTTATGGTAGCTTCGTTGGGCTTTGGTGGCTTTTTGGTTTTTGATTGGCTCGATCTCGCTGTGGTAGGAGTCCTTGGGTTTGTTGCAGCCATCATGGGCGAAATCATCGCGTTGATCCCTAATATTTCACAGGTCAAGGAGTTCTTAATATCGTTTGTGGTCTCCTTCTTGGCCCTGCTCTTGATCTCTGTTTTCCCTGATCTAACCGTGAACAGGATTATTCTTTCAAGCTTGATTGTGCTGATACCTGGCCTATCGCTTACCATTGCTCTTTCCGAGATCGCTACGAATAACTGGCTCGCTGGCACTGCCCGGCTGATGGGAGCCGCAGCCGAGCTTCTTAAAATCAGTTTTGGTGTAGTCGTGGGAGGTTTAGCTGCAAAGGGTATTCATAATATCCCCGTCAGCTCGATCGAAGGGCAGCCAGACTTCCTAGTTCCGGAAATCTTTCTTCTTCTTCTTTCAGGATTGTCGTTTTCGTATCTATTCCGCAATTTGCGTCGAGACTATATCTGGGTTATCATCGGTGCTTGTCTTGGCTACTACTCGTCTCAGTTAGGAGCCTATATATTCGGTCGCGAGTTGGGTGTTTTTTGGGGCGGAGCCTGCCTTGCAGCATTCAGTAATGGCTTTGCAAGGTATCTCCATCGGCCTGCGCTTACGGTCCTGATTCCTGGCCTAATTCCCATGGTTCCGGGGAGCATTGGCTTTCAATCCCTGACATTCATGTTTGAGCATGATGTCATGGCAACCATGGCATCAACATTCAATCTTGTGATTGTAGCGGTCGCTTTAGTTGCAGGCTTGACCGTGGGGAACATGATTGTTCACCCGCGGCGAAGCCTATGATTTGCTGTGTGGAATAAGTCTTTATTCAAAAAGCCCTAAGATATCGTCTCGGGTCATCTTGAGGGCTCCCTGTCCACCACCGATTGCAGCCTCTGCAAGCTGGCGCTTTTGAGCCTGAAGCTCCAAGATTTTCTCTTCGACTGTATCCAGAGCCACAACAGGATGGACCATAACGGGGTTTTCCTGCCCAATACGATGAGCGCGGTCTGCAGCCTGGTCTTCCACAGCTGGGTTCCACCAAGGGTCCATAATAAAAACGTGGTCAGCTTGAGAAAGGTTTAAGCCCACTCCTCCTGCTTTCAATGACATCATTAGTACGGGAGGACCATCGATCTTCTGAAAGGCGTCTACTATTGTGCCTCGATTGCGGGTGCTTCCATCCAGGCGAAGGTATGGTATCTCCGCTTCCTTAAATCGCGGTTCCATAAGATCGAGAAAGCTTGTCCATTGAGAAAATACAAGCGCCTTATGGCCTTCTGCCAGTGCTGTTTCAAGGGTTTCTAGCAAAAGGTTAAGCTTGGATGAGCTAGCCGCTTGCTGCTGAGGTAGCAAGGATGGGTGGCAGCACGCCTGTCTCATCCGAAGTAAAGCTTCGAGTGCTTCAATCACACTGCCACCAGCATTGAGCTTCTCAACAATATCTTTTTGTGTTGCCGCACGAAGGGCATCATAAATTTGTCGCTCGGTCTCAGAAAGCTCTGTGTATAAGACTTTTTCTGTTTTTGGTGGCAACTCTTTGGCAACATCTCTTTTTACTCGGCGTAAAAGGAATGGCTTGATCTTACGCTGAAGATAGGCTGAGGCTCCCGCTTGACCATCTAGAATAGGTTTTACATATTGATCTTTAAAGTACTGGCGATTGCCCAATAGTCCTGGATTAAGGAACTGAAATTGACTCCAGAGATCTTCAAGGCTGTTTTCTACGGGAGTTCCTGATAACGCTACCCGAAACGAAGCATTCAACTGAAAGGCAGCCTGGCTCACTTGACTATCAGGATTTTTAATCCATTGAGCCTCGTCTAAGACTACAATATCGAACGATTTTGCTTTGAAGGTTTCAATATCTAGCCGAAGTAGGCCGTAGGACGTGATCGTCACATCAGCTTTGGGTTCGAAGCGTCTTTGGGGGCCATGGTAAATATTCACCCGGAGCTGAGGCCTGAACTTGCTCAGCTCTTTTTTCCAGTTGGTCATGACGCTGGTTGGCACGACAACCAAGCAGCGACCCTCAAGTATAGCGATAGTTTGCAAGGTCTTGCCAAGGCCCATGTCGTCGGCTAAAAGAGCGCCGAGTTGATGTTGTTTAAGGTACGAAAGCCAATGGTAGCCATCAACTTGATAAGGGCGAAGATCAGCGTTTAATGATGCAGGCATCGGCGAGGCTGGTATCTTTTCGAAGTTTTCCAGGGTTTCCTTGAACCTCAAAAGTTCGGCACTTGGGGTCTGGCCTAGATCCTGACTAAGGCGAACCAAGCTGGGGATCGCCGTCTTCGGCAATTCAGCCCTACCTTCCTTGGCCATCAGTAGCTCTAGAACTTTTTGCCCGTATTTCTGCAACCAATCCGCAGGCAATGGTGCCCAACCACCAGTTTTAAGCTTCACAAGTGACTGATTCTTTTCCCATGCGCTAAAAACTGCTGCTGGCGATACTTCACTGCCTCCCTGATCTGAGCTTGAAAAGCTAAGATTAAAGTCGTTTCCAGTCAGAGATAGGGAAGGAATCAAGGCAGGTTTTAACGCGAAGTCTTTTTCCCCTTGACCTTTCAGGTCGCCACGCCAAGATTTGATAGTTTCAAGATATTTAACGCCCTGCTCGCCAAAGTACAATCTCGTTTGTCCCGGTTCTAAGCCCAGCTCGCGGGATAGTTGATCGCGAAGTTTTCGTTCGGCATCTTGGTTTCGCACAGGAACCTTGGTGCCGAACGTTTCTAACTCATCTCCTTGAAGTCTTGCAATCGCCGGACTACCGTAAACGATATAGGGTGTTGCTTGGAGACGATCCCCTACAGTTTTTAAGTCCATTTCAAGGCGGGGGGTATCATAGCTGAGTTCAGGTAGATTCCCAGCTTGGTTATCGACGGTAACTTTTTCCCGGAGCCCTGGTAGGATCTGACTTGAGAGGCTGATCAACTCACTGGAAGCGAAAAATTTACCGCTTTTGAGAATTTTATACTCTCCAGGTAGAAGCTTGAAGTCCTTAATGGGATGCAGGGAGTCTTTGATCAAAGCAATATTGTTTTTGAATGCTGTTTCAATCCTCGGATCGAGACCACCTTTCATAAAGACCCCCGTGCCCTGATCGGTAATGGTAACGATCAGGCCGACCGGCTCTGTACTAACCGTTACTTTCTTGCCGTCAAGGTAGACGTCTTCAATATTTTTTAAAAAAGGGCTCATCTTTTCGAAAACCTTACCCTCTATAATTCCTTGCAAGGTTCGACCTAATGCGACGTCGATTCCCAAATCAGCCTTGGTTGGTGAAAGATCGATATCAGCTCGCGTTCCGCGACTTGTTGTCAATGGCACCGTTAGCGGAGTCTCTTGTTCGTCGGTCTTAATAAAGCGATGGAAGGACAGTCCTTGGCTGGTGGATTGAAAACGATAGACGATTTTTCCAGAAGCAGTTTTCGATTTCGGGAGGCTCACCCCTTGATCCCGCGACTGCTTAAGCACTATTGCAGCAGCGATGACGTGGTAGCAGGGGTCTGCATTGCAGCTACAGTCGGAGTTCCAATCTAGGTCATCAGGCCAAAGCTGAACTTGAGCACTGCGTCCCAGGCCGCGGTCAAGCACCCGTAAACTAACCTCACCGTCGCCATCGTCATCAGCGGTGACAGCATCGCGACGACTCAATTCGACACCTTTCGACCACATTTGAGGGCTTGTTTGCTCGCGTATTTCCGCCAGTAACTCAGAAAGTGACATGGTTCTCCCTTCTTGGACAAGCTTTCGAGACGACATGATTACTTGATTCCAAGGTCTGACACAAGTACCAGTGCCGATTGTCCCTCGTGGCGAAGTTTGTTACTCTTGAATAAGTTTACCAAGTTAAGGAGTGGCGATGAGCAAGACAATCGACAGGTTTACGGGAGATTTGTTTCTGGTGGAGTTGCCGGAAGATCTCAAACGATGCCTTCAAAGTCGATTGAGTAAGACCAAATCAGCTAGCACTCTTGAGGATATGATCGTACAAGTGCTTTCTAAACACTTTGCGAGGGAACTGGCCGAGCGCAAGCAAGACCGCGTTCGTCGTGATCGTGCGCCTCTGGACTCTTACCTTCCTCGCGATGTTGATCCATTTGAGCCAGTCAAATTGAAAGGTGCTAAGCTCCCCCTAGACTTTCATGAAATCAGCCAGCGCTCCACCCGAGGGGGCATCCCAAAAATCCTTAAAAGTTGAGTCAGTGACTCTTGCAGTCCCTTGTGCTAGGACTTGATCCTTAAGTGATCCTGCCAAGTGATTTAGGAGTCGTTATGAACATTAAGCAGCAATTTAAGTTTAAAAATGGGGTGACCATGGCTAATGCAATAGCATTAGCTCCGATGACCAATACTCAAAGCCATGAGGATGGGCGGGTGAGTGAAGATGAAATCGCTTGGCTCCGTCGTCGTGCTAAAGGGGGTTTCGGAATGGTCATCACCTGTGCGTCACATGTGCTGAAAGAGGGGCAGGGTTGGCCTGGCCAAATGGGAATCTTCGCTGACGAGCTTTTGCCAGGGCTTCAGTCTGCTGCTCAGGGAATTCGTGACGAAGGCAGTTTAGGGGTGGTACAAATTTATCACGGCGGAATTCGCTCCCCCAAAAAACTAACTGGGCTGACACCGCAGTCGGCGATCGCCCATGCTCCCAGTGATAATCTCCCTGACGGTGCAGATCCTATGTCGGAGGCCACCATTGAGCGAATCATTGAAGGCTTTATTGCTGCGGCGGTACGTGCTGAAAAAGCCGGGTTTGACGGCATTGAAGTTCATGGGGCTCACGGCTACTTGCTGACTCAGTTTATGGATACCAGCAACCAAAGGTCAGATTCATGGGGTGGCTCCTATGAGAACCGATCTCGTATCTACCGGCGAATTGTCCGCGGGATTCGGGGCAAAGTTAGCTCTAGTTTCTTGGTGGGGGTGCGGATCAGCCCAGAGTCGTATCCGGGGCAGGGTGGACTTCTTCTTGACGAAAGCCTGCGCCTTTCTCAAGATCTTATCGACGATGGCATAGACTTTTTACATGTTTCCCTTTGGGATGTTTTTAAGGATTCCGAGCAGCGTCCCGGTGAGTCCTTGCTAGATATTTTTGTTGGCGCAGTCGATGGCCAAGTACCACTTATGGTCGCTGGTAAAGTCAGCCGACCTCAGCAAGCGGAAGATGTTAAGAATCGTGGTGCGGATCTTGTTGCTCTCGGTCGTGTTGCGATCGGTAACCCTGATTGGCCTCATCTTGCTGGTGATGCTGATTATCAGCCTGCGGAGCCTCCGTTTAGCGAGTCTTATCTTCGGGAGCAAGCGCTTGGTTCGTCGTTTATTAGTTATATGAAACGTTGGGATGGCTTTGTGAAAGCCGATTGATGAGCGACTGAACACCCTCAATTGGTAATGATATGAGATGTCGAGGGTTTTTCTTTAGATCTAGTTACTGAATAGTAAGAGTTTGCCACCGATCAAATTTTAAGTTTCCCAGCGGTCTCATCCGAACCTGATTAGGTAAGATGTAAAGAAAGGTTTGATGATGAAAAAACAGCTAATCCATCTTTTGAAAGACGAAGTGATACCGGATTTGAAGGATCATGAATTTGCTCAGGTATCTGCTGACTACGCCAATAATCAGGCTGAAGAGATCTATGATTTCTATGAGAGAATTGTCAATCACACAGATTGTGAAAGCCTACTATATGAGGAATTGAGGAGTCGCTATGGCGATAACTTACAGCATCCAGAGCCAATGATTCGAAAGATGATGAGTGTCTTAGAAAGCCATCCACCGCAGCGCCTAGCTGCCTAAAAGCTCTCCTATACCAGTGCCGAGTCGATTTGAAGTCTCGGCGTTGTTGACTTTGTCACTTGCTCGTCACCGTACCCAGCACATACTGTCTCCTTGTAGCCTAGCCAAGAATTCAACTTGACTGGGCACTAGTTTGCAGCCATGCATCAAGTGGTTGCAAAATAGCAAGATCCTATCCCGCCTTCATCAGCTTTTCCAAGCCAAGCGCGTATTCTTTCTTAATAGACTCGCGAAGTATGAACTTGGGTCTTTTTAGATTCAAATACGGCTCCAGAGGGACTTCTGATTGATAATGAAAAAAGATTCTAAAGCAGCAGCTCTCTCCAGGATCAAGAGACATGGCATACACGATGTCTTGGTCAAGGTCTCCAAGCTGCTCCTGGCTAGTCAATGGATGGCCAGATTTTGCGTTGGGTAGAAGTAAAGGCTCTCCGCTTTTTTTAGCGTGGAGCACTTTTTTCATCAAACTTTTTACCCGTGTTCGTCGCTGCTTGTCTTGGCTGATTAGAGCCTGTTTCAGGGTTGCAAGGGCTTCTTCAAGATTATCAGCGCGAGCGTAGGCCAGGCCTAGATTGTAAAGAACAATGCAGCGTAGCTCAACTTTATTACTGGGCAATGCTACGAGCGCTTGCTTGTATGCTTCGATCCCTTCTTGAAACCGATCACACTGAATGAGGGCAACGGCTCGATTATTAGTAAAGCGCACAACATTTTTCAAAGATGGTAGCTGATTCATTAAGTCTCTGGCTTTTTCAGTTTGATTTGCTCGCAAGGCGTTCTTGGCTTCTAGCTCCTTTATTGCTTTGCTATCAGGGCTAATACGCCGAGCCCTTGCGATGGAGTCCTCATACTTCTTTTGATTATTGCTATTCATGTGAGCTTCAGCGATTGAGCATAGTCGTCCTACATTGTAGGGAGACATGATATTAGCACTTTCCAGGCACTTGAGGCCAGCGTCGTATTCTTGCAGATGGATGAAGCTCGTGCCGAGGGTGTGCAGGACTTCGAGAGTATTGGCGACCTAGGGCCATCGCTTCGATTGCGAGATCTCTACTTTGCTCATATTCACCTTTAGCCAAGGCTAACTCAGCTTCGAGGCTTTTGGCATCTCCGGGAATCACTTGGCTGTTCCGGCTAAATTGATTGAATAGAAACTGCGCTTTGTCGAGGTCTTCATGAATCAAGGCTCTTCTGACTTTTCGCTTTAAACTATCTGGGGTATTGGGCACGCGCTCCTGTTGGAAAATCCAAATAATTTTCTCATATAGGAGTTCCTCGGAAAGTGGCTTTCGTAATGCTGATCGAACTCCCATCTCCTGTAGCTGTGGTAAATCGTTGGGGTTTAGATCACGGTTCACTGCGATGATAGGTATATCAGACTACTCACGAATTAACGCAAGTTCAAAGGCCTCTAAATCGCGAAAGTGTTCCATTTCATCGAGGTATAGTCGAATGTAATCTGCAGCTACGAGCCGATAATCATGATTGAGATGTTTCATTCGTTCAAGAATGCCGGACACCTCGTTCTGCAAGTTATTCTTATTGAGAAGAATATTGTGGTATGACAAGGCTCCAAGTTCGAAACAGCGACCGACAGCTTTCATCGTGTCGCGATTGGCAAGAATCGATACCTTGACCTTGCCAAGAACGGGAGTTTTCCGGATTACGGACAGAAGTTGAAACGTATAGATCTTACCGTCGAGGTCTATTGGGGTAAAAATCCAATCGAACGGTTCCACTTCCAACAGGTGAAATGCTGATTCCACCGAATGGGCGGCCTCAATATTCTGGAAGCCGAGTTCTTGAAATGCTTGGGTCGCTTGCTGAAGAAAGGCTCCACCTGGGGCGACGATAAGGATTCTTCGCAGCTGTAGGATGGAGTTCATGGCACGCCTCAAAGAAGTTTATCGACGAGATCAAGGATCTTTTCTTGCTCGATAGGTTTCATGACCCATGCAGAAACTCCTTTGGCCTTGCCATGTTTTACCAAAGGGCGACTGGTATGGGCGGTTTCCACCACAATAGGGATATCCTCAAGCATATGCATTCGGCGAATAAGGGTGATAAACTCAAAGCCATTCATCTCAGGCATCTGTAGATCGACGAAGACACATGCAATATCTGGATGCTCGCGCACCTCTTGGAATGCTTCCTTGCCGTTCGAGGCTGTTAAAACGCGGACATCTCTGGACTGAAGGATTTTCTTGAAAATCAAAACGGTGTCCGGTGAGTCGTCGACAATGAGTATCTTTTGCTTCAGTTCGTTGCCGTGCTGAGCAGATGCTTGATCGAGGTTGTCGAGATCGTGGTCCAGGCCTTGCTCCACTAGGACGTCATAGCCCACCGTACCATTTAGGAGCTGTAACTTTTTCTCGGGAAAGTTTTTGGCGATTTCAGAGATCTTGCCTTGAGCGTATTGACTTCCTAATGCGGCAGCCTGTTGGTAGAGTTCGATGGCTCTTGCAAGGTCTGGTTCCCCCTTTAAGCCAAGCTCAAACAACATGGCTTGGTTGCAAAGATGCCAAACATCCTGTTGTGACTGCGGTTTTTGAACAACTTTCGAGCCCTTTACCATGATCTCTCCCAAGCTAAACCTGCCGATCTCCTTTTCGGTGATAGGGAAGCAGAGTCAATCGCAGCTCTCAAGCATTACCCAAAAGTTTATATCCTTATTCTATTGTGGTTGCGGTGATCATAGCCTTGACATTCCCAGCTTCGAGACTAAGCTAAACTGTTGGTCTTGATCTGAAATAAGGTAAATAAAATGACACAGGAAAGCTTCGATTATATCGTTATTGGAGGAGGCTCTGGAGGAATTGCCAGTGCGCGAAGGGCCGCCAATTATGGTGCCAAGGTTCTCTTGATAGAAGGAGGGGCATTGGGTGGAACCTGTGTAAATGTGGGTTGTGTGCCCAAGAAGGTGATGTGGAATACCGCTTCCATTGCAGAGTGTCTCCATGATGCTGCGGGATATGGGTTTAAGACGGGTGATATTTCTTTCGACTGGAACCACATCAAAGTTAGTCGCGATGCTTACATCAAGCGATTGAATGATATTTACAGCCGCAATCTTGAAAAGTCTGGAATTGAGACAGTCCAGGGCTGGGCACAAATGTCAGGCCCCAACCGTGTGGCCGTTGGGGAACGCGAATACGAAGGCCGACATATTTTGATCGCAACTGGAGGTAAGCCAAGCTTACCAAGTATCCCCGGAGTTGAGCTTGGCATGACCTCAGATGGCTTCTTCGAGCTGGATCATTTGCCAGAAAGAGTCAGTATCCTGGGCAGTGGCTACATTGCCGTCGAGCTTGCTGGGGTGCTGAATGCACTTGGTTCGCAAGTTGACCTATTCATTCGCAAAGATCGGGTTCTGTCGCACTTTGACCGCTCCTTGGCGGAAGCGTTGCAGTTAGAAATGACTCAGGCAGGCATTTCGATTCACTATCGAACTCAAATATCAAAGGTCAGTGGAGCTGCTGGTCGTCTCACAGTACATGATGATAAGGGGCAAGATCACCCTGCGAACGCGGTGATATGGGCCATTGGTCGCGATCCTAACACTAGTATTGGCCTCGACAAAGCCGGGGTAGCCTTAGGCGATGATGGCTTCATACAGGTCGATCCCTTCCAGAATACCACCCAATCCGGAATCTATGCGGTAGGTGACGTGACTGGCCATGTGCAACTCACCCCTGTGGCGATTGCTGCGGGCCGACAGCTTTCAGAAAGACTTTTTAACGGTAAGGATTCAGCACGGTTGGATTATGAAAACGTTCCCAGCGTTATCTTCAGCCATCCTCCCATCGGAACCGTAGGGCTAACCGAAGCGGAAGCCGTGGCTAAGTATGGTGACGATAGGATCAAAATCTACACCTCGAACTTCACCAATATGTACCACGCCGTAACAGAGCGCAAGACGAAAACCCTCATGAAATTGATCTGCCTTTTACCTGAGGAAAAGATTGTCGGCGCCCATGGGATGGGCATCGGTCTCGATGAGATGATGCAAGGGTTTGGAGTTGCTGTAAAAATGGGTGCCACGAAAAAAGATTTCGATGACACGGTAGCGATTCACCCTACTGCAGCGGAAGAATTCGTGACGATGACGTAATCCGATGGAAAATCTGTACTTAGCAGTGTGATTTCTCTAGGACCAGGCTGACCCACAGCCTGGTCGCCGACAATGATCCCCGATAAAGCCCTCAAAATACTAAAAAGTTAAAATTGTTTCGAGCTAAGGATTTTTTGTCCGAATCACCTTATGAGCCCGATGTTGGAGGCGAAATTCTTGGGAGATGGGAATCCATGGTTTCTTACAGTATGACTAGTTTGGTCGGTATCAGTTTGCTTCTTGGTGCCTGCACAGTTGAAGAAAGCCGTCTTGATTCTCCGAGTCGATCGGCTTTGGTCGATGAGAACGGTGATTTCTATCATAACATCCCAAGCTTATACGGAACAAAGATGCATAGTCTTGGTGCGGTGAGCGGCTCCATGCAGCTTTCAGCCCAGGACTCCTGCCTCGATCGCGATATGGATGTGCCACACCAGGCGCTATTAGGGGACGCATGTCGTTTGAGGGTCGTTCAACAAGACAAAATCATGGGTCTCAACGGTGGGGATCTTGACGAAGACGGCTTATTGACCTGTGATGATGGTGGAGATGACTCCCAAAGCGGATTGTTGTTCAAGGTGCTTTGTCATGAGTCGGTCGTCGATCGAGCGGGGGTGCGAGAATACAGTGCTGAGCTTCAATCTACAGAACAATTTGTAAGTGCATCCTTCTCAGATTACAACGCATTCGATACCGTTAACGCAATGGGGTTTTGGACCGCGGGTTCTCGTTTAGTGTATCCTATGAACCTGCGCGTCTGGGCCGGGCCAAACATGGCCGAACTAAAACCAAGTCTAAGCCTCTCGATGGCATCCATGGACGCAGGTCAATTTAGGTTTGATCTCGCGGGGCTTGGGATCGATCTCCGCGGTGAAAACGAGTTTCGCTACAGTGCTACCCCAGACTGTGTGGAGCAGCTCAACGATGTCAATTGCACATTATCAGCCAACCGCGTTGCGGGTAGCGACTTGCTGGAGGGAGCCATCAAACAGGCTGCGACCAGATTTATCAGCGACCACCCTCAGGCACCTACCCAAATGGCTATGGAAGCTTGGATTGATTACGGCACTGATAAGGTGTTTCGCTACCACGACGAAGAGCTTTCTCCTCGGTCGGTTTACCTTCAAGCGGCGCAGCTCGGTGATTACCTTTGGGTCAAAGTTCAATTTCTATCTGACGATGGGAGTGAGCTGGCGATTCCGTCTGAATCGCGGTACTTCAGTGCACTTCAGGGCGGATTCTGTCATGACTTGACGGAAGTCCAATACAATCTTGATTGCAGCAATTTCCCCGTTCGTGAATCAGCATTTCGAGACCTATATGCTGGCTATAGCCAGCTAAGCCAGGGCAGAGAGCAGCTGTCATCTAGCGATACCTTTCAGCAGTCAAAGCCACGTCAGGTACTTGGCGTGGAGACCATCGATTAAGCTGTGGTTTTCAAGTCTTTAGAAATAACAAATCGATTTCGACCATTGGCTTTTGCCTCGTATAGCGCACTGTCGGCCTCTTTGAGGAGTGCTTCCGCTGAAAGCAATTGTGCCGATGGTTGCGCCGATGCAATTCCCATACTGATAGATATGTGATTGTCGACCTTTGATGATTCATGGGGAATCATGAGCCCTTTGATTGCTTCCTGGATGCTCTGGCAAAGCCCTTCTGTTTGAGCAGCCGAGGTGTGAGGGAGTACGATAGCAAACTCCTCGCCACCGTAGCGAGCCAGTAGGTCTCCAGGGCGTCGGAGTTGGGATTTGATTGCTTTGGCTACATCCACCAAACATTTGTCTCCCATCTGATGGCCGTAGGTATCATTAAACTGCTTGAAAAAATCGATATCGATCATGACGAAGGTGATGTGTCCACCTTGTCTGACAGCGCGACGCCATTCTTGATCGACGGTATTATCAAAACACCTTCGATTGGGAATCCCGGTCAGGCTATCGATCAGAGATAGGTTTGATAGAACCTCGTTCAGATCTGAAAGTTGGTTTGTGGCTTCGATAAGTTCTCTTTCGCGGGCCTTACGACGCTCGATTTCATACTTCAAGCGAATCCCGGCGCGAACTCGTGCCTTAAGTTCGTATTCCTCAATGGGCTTACTAAAAAAATCAGAGGCTCCGTAGGCGAACGAAGATGACATCCCTTCCGCTCTTGAGTGCTCACTCATGGCAATCACAGGCACATCCTGATAAAGGTAAGATTGCCGCATGCGCTCGATCATGCGATAGCACGGAATTCCACCTGTAACATCGATGATGGCGATGTCGATGGCGAATACGGCCTGCATCACCCGATCGGAATGGTGGAGCATTAATTTTTCTTCAGCAGCATCGAGGCAATTGAAAGCGTATATCTCGTGGTAGCCCCACTGATGCAAGAGGTCGCAAATAATTTTCAGATCTACCTCATTCGGGTCGACAACTAAAACTCCCATGATCGATTCCTTACCCATAAATTAATTTGTGCCTGGTCTAAAACCTGTATCGACAAATTAATTAATCTGTTTTAGGAGAACTCTGATTTTATGGAAATAGTTCGTTATTCTTGAATGTTAGCTTTTCTATCGGAAGCTAATAGAGTTTTGGTCTCCGAGTTCGCAATTTTTAGGCTTCTTCGTGAAAGTTATCAATAAAAACAGTAATTAACAGTGTTTTCTGGAAGAAGGCCGTCGATCGACTCGGCTATTTCTGGTGTGTTAGGGAGAAAAACTAAAACTTTCTAAGGGTATAGCTTTTGGTTGAGTGACCAAAGTGCTCCCTAGTCCCCAGAAGATTCACCGTGCAAGTACCAATTTCGCTGCAAAAGATCATCAGCAACCTGCAATACATCAAGGCATGCGCCTCGGCTAATTTTCGACGAGAGACCTTCATACTCTCCCAGCACGATAGCTGCTAGAGTTGGGGAGTGACTTTTGGCTAGCCACCTGGCCGAAGCGATAAAGAACAACAGCTCTCGGTCAATGGCAATGAATTGGTTCGAATCTTTAAGCATCTGTCCTAGGGCCTTGATCCGAATGACCAGTGGAATACTGCTGTCTAAGCATTCCTCTAGACAAAGAACGGCTTTCATGAAAAAGCCTAGGTCTTTTGCTTGAAGCTTTTTATTGCGGGCAATGGTACTCATTTTAGGAAGTCGATCAAGCCACTGCCGCTGTGGCCAGGCGAGAGACCACAAATAAGCTTCCATGATATATACGGCTTGGTAGTGGCTGCCCTTACGCTGAACGGACTGGATCATCGGTTCAAGATCTTGCTCAAGACTCGCCTTGATGCAGAACGCTTCCCAAGTTAGCTCCCTGGAAAATTTAGTTGATCGTTCAGCTCCAGACTCGATTTGGGTAATGAGTTCCTTGGCCTCATCAAAGCGCTGATCCAAGCGTAAGCATCGAATTCGACCTATCATTGCAGATTCTTTTTGACTTCGTGAAATCTCAGCTGTCTCTACGGACAAATACTCTCGATAGGCACGAGCTACTTGGCCCAAGCGAAAGGCCCGGATGGCTTTTGCCAATGCCTGGTAGGATTCACCGCCTGGGGGGTTCTTCTTTGAAACATGGTGACTAACCTGCTGCTCCCAAGCCCCAGAAAAATGCTCTCCACTGGTTCGATAGATTTGGCTCAAGGCCATGTGTAGTTCGCCATAGAGAAAGCCAAGGGTCGAGGTTTCGGGTTGGATGTCTTGCATCTGTAAGATGGAGTAGGCGAGAGTTACCATCTTTTTGATTTGCTGTTGGCTCAAGCCACCCCAATTTTTGTGGTGCACCAGGGCTGACATGATATAGACATATAGTTCCAAAAGGTCTTTCGGATCGCTAGAGGCTTCTCGTTCTCGAATACCCCGCATGATGGCTTCAAATCGCCCGCGGGTTCCTTGCTCATTTGTTACATGATCGAGATGGGTTTTGATCAACTTTTTGGTGTGATCAATATTTTTACTTTGCCACTCAATCCGGCGTCCTTTTGCCATTTTTCGACCTGTCGACCCAGTGAAAGCTTCTATTTTCATCGACTTTCTATAGAAAATTTTTAATCATTTGAAGTCAAGTGTTGGATTTTTATGAAGTAATTTTTTTCAGTCAATCTCAACTAAAGGTTTTATAAGTGATAGCCGATAGTAAGGGCTGAGGGGGTTATAAAATGCAGAACTTACTCGTCGTACTCGGTCTCTACGGGATCATGACGCTAGCTGGGTGTTCCCAGAATTCAGCAGACACTATCAAGAGTTCCTTCGCGATTAGCGATCAGGCTCCGGTTACTAAAAAAAGCCAGGACTCTAGTATTGTAATTCCCGAAAAAGAAGAGCTGCAGGCTGACAATGGCAAGGCCTCTGATGATGATGAGGGAATCCCTGGCTATCTAGTTGATCCGAGCCAGATCGATGCCGATACCGACGGTGATGGTACTCTTTTCACAGCACCGAATAACACCATCATGAGCAAGTCTCAGAAGCCTATTTTTGTGGTGGCTTGGGAACTTGATGAAGACTTTATTGATAGCAAGAATGGAATTCTAGATGATGGCGCTGCAGCAACAGCTGTGCGTTTGGCTTCGTCCCCTGTGGTGGCAGGAGGAAGCTTTCAGCTTTTTGTTCCCGAAGAGCAGAGGGGTAATGGCATCGTAGTTTCTATAAGCTACGAAGCAGAGCCAGTAGCTCTAGAGTTTGTGATTGAAGAACGCAACACCTATGCAGCCTTTGCCTTTGCTAAGAAAAGCTCAGGTGGTGGAGGCCATGGCGGAGGGTTTCCGCAGCAGCAACAGGACGAAGTTTTCGGCCTGGTGGCTAGCGATGCAGGCAAGCTGGATAAGTTCGAACTCGACTTTGACATTGACTTCCTTGATCAGCTTTTCGATCAAGAGGAGAACAGTGGTAACAGCAGTCGATAGATAAAATTAGGTTACTATTAAAAAGTAATATATTGATTAGGTTCTAGGATGGAACTTGACAAAAGCTAACTCTCGTACATCTTCTCCGATTTCTTAATCTGGGACTGCGTCCTTGCGGTTGGGCTGAGATTTTATTCGCTTAAGATTTCACCTGTTTCAACCGAAGTAGAGCGCGCCAAGTGAGATTTGAGGGGAATACAATGTTAAAAGTTTTGAGGTTTCTGCTATCCACCAGCTTCGTCGTGGCATCGGGATCGGTGTATGCTACAACCGAAGCAACAGATCTTTTCTGTCAGAAGTATCCAAAAGCAACAGCCTGTGCTGACAAACCAACGTCCTGTGGTGTTTGCCATGCCGGACCACCATCACTTAATGACTTCGGTCAGAACATCAAAATGGAGCTTGACGGCACCATTACTGAATCCCTGCTTGTTGCTCTAGATAAGCTCGAAGACGGTGATAGCGATCAAGACGGGGCTACCAACATCGACGAAATTCTAAACGGCGGCGAGCCAGGAAATAAATCTGTGCAGCCCGCTGGTGAAATCAATGTCGAGTATGATATTGCATTAGCATACAAGCGGATGAAGTCTGTGTTTTGCGGAACCTCAGCTAGCTACCAAGATATGAAGCAGTTGGAAGCAGAAGGTGCAACATTCCTCCATAATGAATTAACTCAGTGTTTGGAAGGTGCCTACTGGAAGGATGAGGCCTTGCATCGAATTGCTGATGCGAAGATTCAGCCGCTTGCTACCATCGGCTACGGCGGCAATGTTGTGATCGGTGACTATCGTTGGGACTATTGGCTCTATTCTTACGTGATGACTGGCGATCGCGATGCCCGCGAGCTACTTTCTGCAACCTACCACATAGATGGCCGAACTGGTGAAAAGATTGAAGGCAACGTAAGGCGAGAAGAAGGTGCAACCCTCGGTGAGCGCATCGTCATTGCTGGTGGCCAGCCCCTTGCTGCGAACCGTCGTGCAGGTATGATGACAACCCAGTGGTTTATTTCTAACTTCACCATGTTTGCGGAGTTGCCAAGAAATACCGCCTCTCAGGTTTATCGGGCTTATCTTGGGCTTGATATAGCCAAGGGTGAAGGCTTGACACCGGTTCCAGGAGAACCAAGGGATGTGGATAACAAGAATATCGCGCAGCCAGCCTGTGCCGTCTGTCACAGTACTCTAGATCCACTTGCTTATGCATATTCAACTTATAACGGAATTGACCCGGTCAATGCGTTCTTGTTCAACTCAATAGGTACCTACAATGCAGGTCGCCAGCCTTGGGAATCAGATGGTGCGATCTTTGGCCAGCCAGTGAATGACCTCCTTGAGTGGGCTGAAGTCGCTAGAAATTCCGATGCGTTTAAGAAAAATCTTGTCAAAGACATCTTTCACTATGCACTCTCTCGTGACCCATTTGCTCATGAAGCGGATGAGTTCAAAGCTCTATGGGAAGGTCTTCCAGAAGATGCATATTCAGTGAATAAGATGATCCACAAATTTGTTGATACCAAAGCCTTTGGTGGGAGGGTTGTAAAATGAGAATAATTGTAACAGCTTTGTTTCTAGGGCTGTCTCTAGGAGCATGTACCAAAGGCAAGTTCAGCCTAGGAAATCGAACCGCAAAAAATGAGCCTGCAGCAGCAGGGGACCCGCAAAATAGTGAAAGCGAAACAACATCAGAAGAACGTAAAGTCATGGCAAAGTCAACCTTGGTTTGGAAGCGGTATCGCTCGCTCGAATCTGGAGTGGCAGCGGCTTTGAATGTTCCTAAGGAACAGCTCTGCGTGGAAGCAGGGCAGCACTCTTGTATCGATAAGGTTCATCTGACAGTTTTGGGTGGTAACGAGCCTTTTGACAATGGCCAGTATGAACGTGCCGATGCACCGTCGGTTCTAACCGCTCTTGCCGTAGATCGTGTGATCATTTCAGCCTGCAATACTCGCATTGCCATGGATAAGGCAGGAACAGCAGAGGTTTTCAAGCACTTTGCTCTTAGTAGCGCAAGTGTTACCGCTGAGCAAGCTCGTGCCCAGGGGACAGAGCTTTACCAGCGCTTCTTGGCTCGTGATCCAAGTAAGGAAGAACTCGATGTGATCGCAAATTTTGTGAGTTCAGCTGGTAACGGTGAGCAAGCTGCCCTAGCACTTTGCTACGCCATCGGCACTCATTCAGAAAACATCTTTTTATAACACTGGGGCTGAGGAACAACAAAATGACTAAGAATAAACTTTCAAGACGATCTCTTATCAAAACCAGTAGCGCCGCTGCGCTTGGGTCGATGGCTTTGCCCATGGGTGTTCGAGGCCAAGCTGCAGGTGATAAAAAATTTGTGTTCGTTGTGTGTGCAACAGGCGGAGCAAGCGTTATCGATTCATTTTTAGCGCCTAACTCGGGGGTGGCTGCTCATACTACAGTGCAACCAAACGGCTCAGGCCTGGTTGGGGTGGCCCCTCTTGATAACTCAATTCAAGGGGTGATTCCTTTAGGGAATGGTTACTCTCAGGTTACATTCTTGCAGAAGCACGGCGCTGATACTGCTGTTATGGCCCACGAAGTATCGAGTGTGAACCATATCATCGCTGCGAAGCGTGCTGTAACAGGAGATAATGTTAACGGTGGCCGTACGATTATGGAAGCAGCGGCCATGCAATTTGGCAAAAGCTGTATTCTGCCGAACCTAGCTCTATCCGGTGGTGGCTACGCACTCCATGGTGACGATGATACCATCCCAGCCATTGCCCGGGGTGAACCTATTACAGATCCATTAATGTTTGCTTTTGCAACTCACGGCTTTAAGGGCATCAGTAGCTTGAATGATCAGCAAGTCCTTGGTGCTCGAACTCTACGGGGGCAGCTTGAATCTGTATCGCGATTCTATGGCGATTTCAAAGGCAATCCTGTGCTTGATGCTTATCGTAAAAACCGAGATGAAATTGTAACTAATCTAGAAAAAGGCAATATGGTCAGCAAGCTGATGTTACTGGACCCTGCCGCCAACAATCTGGGTCAGTTCGGTTTTGAAGTGTCTGCGGATATGCAGGTTGTTCTAGAGAAATTTCCTGGCATGAACACCGATCCCTACGAAGCAAAAATGGCCCTCGCCTTTCTTGCTGCAAAAAATGGAATGTCGAATGCATTCAGTATCTCACCGAGCCAGTCGCCATTGATAACGGCTGCAGGAACACCAAACTCGCCGATTGCCTTCGACTGGTCCCATGTGGATCATCGAGGTGCTCAAAATGCGATGTGGAGCTACATGCTGAAGAGCATCGATGGCTTGATTGACCTTCTTAAGGTGACCGATATTGATGGAGATCCGGCCAAAGGTAAGATGTGGGATAAGTCTCTTATCTATATCGCCACCGAATTCGGTCGGGATAAGGTCGCTGGTGGTGGTAGTGGACACCACCTCAACAATGGTAGCGTGATTATCTCCCCAATGATCAATGGCAACCGGGCCTACGGAGCAGTTGATCCTGCTACAGGCTTGACTCATGGCTTCGATCCCACCACAGGTGCTCCAGATACTGCGATTCAGTATCACGAAAAAGATATCTACAGTGCAGTAGCTCAGGCTCTAGGGATTGAGTTTGATGGTCGAAAAGATAAGCCCATTATGGTGAAAGCCTAACCATAAACCCTCTTATACAAGCGTAAGGAGTGGGCAGGCGCTGCTGGCGCTCATACGTTTCTTCCTAGGTCCTCCGAAGGGGGGCCTAGTTCTCTAATCCAGTGGAAGGCAAGGTTAAACGACCTGCCGGTTTTCATCGTGCCAGAGCCTTGCAAAGGACTGGGCATCCCGCGGCGCAGAGTCCTTAAATCCGTTATCAAAAAAAACAAATGCTTCGGAAGCTTTCCTGGTCTCTGCCAGACTAGTCAACTCCTTCTTCAAGGCGAGTAGATCATCTGGTTCGTAGCCTTCAGGGTAGAGGCTTTCAGGAGCGTGAAAACGAGCATAGACGAAATCAGCGGTGCTGATGGCAGGGTTCGGCCAACGCTCCGCAGATTCTGTATAAACTATTGCGATATTGTTTGCCACTGCACACTCTAGCAACGAGTCCTTCATAAAACTAGGGTTGCGAATCTCAATGGCATGGCGGATGGTGACCTTGTTCGAGATGGTGAGATAATTTCGATCAGCTACCTTGTCATCGTGTTTCCGAGCTAGCGCAAGAGCTTGCTCAGCATCTTGCGGCAAATGTTTCATAAATTCGAGAACGTGAGGGCCAAAATGACCTTGAGGTGGCAGTTGCCAAAGGATGGGCCCCAATTTATCTTCAAGGCAAAACAGGCCGTTTGCGAGAAAGTTCGCCACCGGAGTCTTGCAGTCTTTTAGGCCACAGACATGAGTAATATATCGTGGGGCTTTGATCGCAAATATAAAGCCGTCTGGGGTATCATCGTACCAATTTTCGTAGTCTGAAGGCTTCTGTAGGCGATAGAAAGTCCCATTGATTTCGATGGTTTTTACCTTGCGACTGGCCCAGGAAAGTTGGTCCTTTGGCTTTAAACTTTGGGGGTAAAAGCTGCCTTTCCAGCCATCGTAGGTCCAGCCTGAAACCCCAACTTTTAGACTTTTAATCATGATGCAACCTCCCTACTCCGTTGTCGGGAAGCCCCTATCTGGCTGAAGCTAGCCAAAGTGAAGATGATCTAGATGTAATAATTCAAAATTTGATTATTGGTTAGAATCCCCGTAGGCAAGGCAAATAAGGTACAATAGTGTCATATATTTCGGAGGGATGAGCATGGCGAAAATCAAGCGTTTTTTTATAGTTGATGTTATGGCAATGGCCTATCGTACCTTCTTTGCTCTGGGGAGTAGCCAGCTATCTCGTAAGGATGGATTGCCCACTGGTGCGATCTATGGCAGCGCCATGTTCCTTAACAAGCTGCTTCAGGAGGAGCAACCAGATTATCTTGCATTCGTGAGTGATGCTCCTGGCCCCACCTTCAGGCACGAGATCTATAAGGACTACAAAGCCCATCGGGATGAAGCGCCAGCGGATTTAAAAGCCCAAATTCCCCACATCTTCGATCTCATTACGCGGTTTGGTTTTGATGCCATTCAAGAAAAAGGCTACGAAGCTGACGATCTGATCGGAACCTTTGCTAGTAAGTTCGCATCTGAGAAAGTTCATATCTACATCGTTTCGGGCGATAAGGATTTCTATCAGCTAGTAAGCGACCGTGTTTTTCTCTATGCTCCTAAACGCAACGATCGGATTGAAATTGTTGATATTGAAGGTGTCTATAAAAAATTCTCGTGCACTCCAGAGCAGGTGATCGACTGCCTTGCCTTGATTGGCGATTCGTCGGACAACGTTCCAGGAGTTAAAGGCATTGGTGAAAAGGGCGCTGCGCAATTGATTGAGGCTTACGGTAGCCTTGAAGGGATTTATGAAAACCTGGAGAAGATCACTGCTAAAAGGCAGCGAAACGGTTTGGAGAACTATCGGGGTGATGCTTTCTTATCCAAGGAGCTTGTCACGATTGATCGAAAGGTTCCCATTCCATTTAAACTAAAAGATTTTGCTTGCGATGCCATGACTGTTGCTCATCGACCCGAGATTTTGAATTTCTATGAAAGTATGGAATTTAAAGGGCTAGCACGGAAAATCACTAAGGCAGTTGCTCCCGAGGAGGGCACAGGAAAGGAGGTTGACGACAGGAACAAGAGCTTACCTCGTGCTAGCAGATCTGCAAAAGTAGTCACAGTAACTGATGATCAGATGGCTGATTTTCTTTCAAACTTACAAGAAGGAAGCCCAATTAGTGTCTGGGTCGAATTTGATGGTGACACCATGCCGTCGCGAAGGTTACGAAAGATTTGGATCAGTCACCTGAAACAGAATCTATGCTATGAAGTACCGCAAGATAGCGATGAACGCCTCATATCGATGACCTATATCAGCACCTTATTTGGTGATCGTAATCATATAAAGGTTGGCTACGATTTGAAACGAGTCGCTCAAGCCCTCTACAATGAAGACTTGTCCTTTGAGCTGCCGATTGTTGATATACAGGTCGTTGCATATCTCATTGATCCTAACGAAAATCGTCAGTCATGGGAACATCTTCTGGATCGCTATCTTGGTGTTCTTCCAGAGTCAGGGCAGGAGTCGTCTCAACTGCTTCGGCTTTACAATGAGATGATGAGCCATCTTAGACGGATGAATCTTGAGAGCGTTTTAGATGAAATTGAAATGCCTCTCCTTCCTGTACTCGCCAAGATGGAGTTTCGAGGAGTAGCCATTGATGCGTCTTATCTGATGGATTACTCAAGAGACCTAAACAAGAAGGTTCGAAGTTTAGAGAAAAGAATCTATAAGGAGGCGGGTCAGGAATTCAATATCAACTCCACCAAACAGCTCGCCGAAATTATGTTCGACGATCTGGCGATCCATGAGGAGCTTGGTGTTAAAAAGATTAAAAAAACCAAGACGGGATATTCCACTGATGAGTCTGTTCTGACGAGTCTTTCCGCTCATCCCCTACCAAAGCTCGTGCTTGAGTACCGAATGCTGACCAAGCTTAAATCTACTTGGATCGACTCTCTTCCCCAGCATATAGACAGTCAGTCTGATCGCGTTCATGCAAGCTTCCATCAAACAGTGGCGGCGACTGGGCGCTTAAGTTCTGATAAACCTAATCTACAGAATATTCCTATGCGCACTGATGAAGGACGCCTGATCCGCAAGGCTTTTGTTGCTTCGAAGGGGTATTTGTTACTTTCAGCAGATTACTCCCAGGTGGAAATCCGCTTGTTGGCGGGCATGGCGAATGAAAGCCATCTGATCGAAGCCTTTAAAAACGGCGAGGATATTCATACCGCCACTGCTGCAAAGATCTTTGGTATCGCACCTGAAGACGTTGATGTGAACATCCGTTCACGAGCGAAAGCTGTAAACTTTGGAATTCTTTACGGAATGGGTCCCCAGAGGCTTGCTCAGGAAACGGGGGTTTCTCTGACTGAGGCCAAGGACTTTATTCAAAAGTACTTTGCTGCCTATCCAGGGATCAAAAGCTTCACAGATGGTTTGATTCAGTCTGCAAAAACTCATGGTTATACGACCACTATCACTGGTCGTCGTCGCCCCGTCCCCGGCTTGGCTGATGGCAATCGGGCAGTGGCAGCTCGGGCTGAAAATATTGCTGTAAACTCACCGATTCAAGGGAGCGCTGCCGATATTATTAAGATAGCTATGATTCGTATTCACGCAGATCTAGAGCGAGAGCGATTGAAGGCCTATCTCATCATGCAGGTTCACGATGAATTGATAGTTGAATGTCACCAGGATGATGCTGACAAGGTAGCAGCGATTATCAAAGTGGGAATGGAGGAGGCTGTGAAGTTTCCGGTTCCACTCATTGTAGAGCAGGGGCAAGGGCGTACATGGTACGATGCTCACTAAAAAAGGGATTCGAGCAGAGGCAATCCGCTGCCAATTCGAATCCCTTTTGGTTCTCGCTACTTGATCGAAACCGACATCATACGATTTCGTACGTAAAATAATTTACTTAGCCTTAACGCGGATTGAAATCTGATCTCTACAATTGCAATCACGGTATAATCCATCAAGCTTAAAGCGTTTTAACTTACCTTCCAAACGCTCCGGTTTGATAGCTCGTCCATCGATGTATAAATCCCAGCCGTTATCGATTGACTCCTTGATATCATCTAGTCTCTCTGGCGGTATCTTCCAAGATTTTTTCGCTGACGGATCGTGCACGGTCGAGCCGTTGCCCGCTAAGCCAGACGATGCGGATATCAGAAGCAATATGTTAAGTATTAGTTTCATGCTAAACATCCTTTTTACCATGGCAGTCTTGGAGTTGTAGTTGTTGGCCCGTACCTATCATGTAGAACTCCGTGTAAGGTGAGGGATACCCGATTTAAATATAAAACGCCAATAAGAAATCTAGCGGAACCGGTTAAGCGTAGGAAATTATATGCTCACATTTTTCATTTGCAGAGCAGCTTCTCGCAAGTCGCTGACTGGCCGCTGGTCCAAACATGACGTCATATCTTCACAAAAAGGTCATTATTCTTTCAACCTACTAATATTAATAAGTTTATTACTCAAAATTTTGCCGTCGCGATCTTTTGCTCGTCGATCGACATCCTGTTATTTCGAGGACTTACAGCCTTGGCCTAGTCATTGCAATTACGCAAGGTGCAATGACAAACTAAGGGACGAGGAAATTGATGATGAGAACTATGATATGTATTGCGTTGACTGCTCTTCTTGCAATCGCGTGTGGTCGGAACAATCCCACATCACCTGATAAAACAGTAGATCTATCGGGTGATATGGATGAATTAAGACGAGAAAAAGAAGATGCCATTCAGCAACTCCAAACGACAACTCAGAACATTGAACTATTGCAAAGTCAGTTATCAATTTTAGAAACGAGCCAATCAGAGCTTAAAACAGCTTATGAGACCGACCTTGCAACTAAAGGGCAGGAAATTGAGCAAGCCCAGGCAGAGATTGCTCGTCTTGAGCAGCAGTTGCAGGATGCAACTAACAATCGTGCTGGTTTGCAATCAGAAGTCGATGCCCTCAAGCAAGACGAAAAAGCAGCGTTAACTGAGCTAAAAAACCTAAAAGCTCAAAGAGATCAAGCCCAGCAGACTGCAAATATTGAAGTTTCAAAGCTCAATACCCAGATCCAGTCAATGATGACAAGCTACAATGCAGAAACTCAGCGAGTGACTAAACTTGAAACTAGGAACAAAGAGCTACTGACTAAAGTAGATAACCTTAAGCGTGCTAACGCTGAAATAAAAGCCAAAGCAGCTGCACTCAGAACTGAAAATGAAAAACTTCAGGCTGAGCTAGCTAAGGCCAAGGAAGAAGTTGCAAACTTGGAAAGCCAAGTTGCTCAAATCGAAACTCAAAACTCTGCTTTAAGAGATCAAATTGCTACAACCCAAAGTGCTCTTAGCCAAGTAAAAACAGCATTGGCTGCTGCGGAAGCAACTTCAGAAACTATCGCAGGAATCATCGAGCAGATGGAACAGCGAGTCAATGAGCTTGATGGTCGAATTGATTCTGTCGACAATAAGATCAGCCAGACCCAGCAGGAAATCAACCAAGTTGAACAGCAAATTGCCGCTGAAAAAGCTGCAAAGGCTGCTGCTGAACGAGCTGCTGCTGAGAAAGCCGCCGCTGAAAAAGCAGCTGCGGAACAAGCTGCAAACCAGGGTGCCTAGTAGTTAGATTGAAACTGAACTCTTAAAAACGATAACGAGGATTTTTACGATGAAATATATAGCACTTTCCCTTTCAATTGCTTTCTTGGCTGCCTGTGGAGCTCCAAAAGCAGAACTACCTGAAAGTACAGGTATTGGGTTTAAATTAAGCGCCATCTCAGAGGAGAAGGCGGAGATTTCTGACAGTATCTCGACAGCCAATCAGCAGATTGATCTACTTGCAGGCCAGATTGATGCTCTAGAAGTTATGAATAATGACATCAAGAATGTCTATGAGGGACAGGTAAGCGACAAGGAAGATGAATTTAACGAAGTTGAGGCTGATATCGCTAGCCTTCAGGTGCAAATCGATAACGAGCAAAATGGCGAGCAAAAGCAAATGCTAGAGGCTGAGAAAAAGCAGCTTGAAGATCGTAAGACGGTGCGAGCGAAGGAAATCGCAGCCGCCAAAGCTGAACTTGATCGTATCAAAAAGCAATCTGACACCAATATCTTGAAGCTGAAAGGGCAGTTGGGAGATATCACAACGAAGTACAATGCTGCCTGTGCTAAGGCGAATAAGCTTGAAAGTGATAATGCTGCTTTAGATCAAGAAATTAGTAAACTAACTGCTGAAAATACTAAGGTTCAAGGTGAAGTTGATAAACTGACTGCGGAAAATGATAAACTACGCAAGGAACTTGAAGCTGCCCGAGCTAAGATTGATGAGCTGACTGCGCGCCTTGCTGAACTCACGGGAACAAGAGCGGAATTGGAGACGAGCTTAAACACAGAAAAGGATGGTCTGAGTGAAGCGAATCGTCAGTTAGCAGCAGTTCAAGCGAAAATTGAAGCTCAAAATGTAAAGCTCAAGGACTTGCAGGGAGTCATCTCTCAGAAGGAAAATGAGCTAGATCAGAAGCAGGATCAGCTTCAGGATCTGCAGCAGGAGCTGCAAGATAAAAAGAACGAACTCGGACAAGTACAAGCTTCATAAGCGAGTCCCGACTGGCTTAAGGATCAAAAGGAGTTTGGTTCTTAGCCTCCCCTGGTTAGCTATGAATAGAGGTTGGACGAAATAGGGCTTAAAACTCTTACCTTGAATCCATGGCTAACTTGGGGTTTTCATGCCCCCTCTTCCAGAACGGAAAGCCGTTGCCAACGCCGCGCAGATCCTTCATATATACGCTTCGTAAATAAGTGCTTTCCCGCTGACAACTAGAGACATCCTCCATGACTGAATTTTATAGTCGAAGTGACATGGAAAAGCAAGGTAAGTGGCTTGCCAACCGTGTTCTCAAGAATTTTAAGCATCGCCGCAAGCTTTTTAAGAAGCAAGGAACCGATGCTTTTCGTCTTTATGACTGGGATATCCCCGAGGTACGTGCCGTCGTTGATTGGTATGACGGCAACCTAGTCGTTGCCGAGTATGTGCGCCAACAAACCGAGGGAATTCCTTGGCTTGAAACCGTCGCTGGCTACGTAGCTGAAGCCTTAGGTGTGGCTGAAGACAAGGTCTTCCTTAAAAAAAGGCAGACTCGCCCCGGCACTTGGGCCAGGCGCTACGAGCGGCTTGACCAGAGCCAGCATCAAGTCATAGTTGCGGAACAAGGGCTCCGTTTTATCGTGAACCTAAGAGACTACCTCGACACTGGCTTGTTTCTCGACCATCGGCAAACCCGCGCCATGGTCCGCGACCAGGCCAGAGGCAAGTCGATACTTAATCTATTTGCATATACCGGATCGTTTACCTGCTATGGGGCGCAGGGTGAAGCCACCAATAGCCTGACCGTTGATCTATCCTCAAAGTATATTCAGTGGGCGCAAGACAACCTTGCCCTGAATGAGCTGACAGCGCCCCAACATCAATTTCTGGTCGCTGATGTTCTCGCTTTTTTGGATGATGCTATTGCAGACGGGAGAACCTGGGATCTCATCATTCTCGATCCCCCTTCGTTTTCTACAAGAAAAAACGCCTTTGAATTTGATATTCAACGGGATCACCCTTGGCTTCTTGAAAAGGTTCAGGCTCTGCTTTCTGCTGAGGGATCCTTATATTTTTCAACCAATCACGCTCGCTTCGAGATGGCCCCCACTGTTAAGGGGTTTAAAGATATATCGGGGCAAACTGTTCCTCCTGACTTTAAAAGCAGGAGACCTCATCAGTGCTTTCTTTATCAATGCAAAGGGACCATATCGTGACGCAAAGAAACGAACCTAAGGCAGTTCAAATAGGAAAAGTGCCCGAGATACTAGCCCCTGCAGGGGGCCGTGCGCAGTTCTTTGCAGCCTTAAATGCTGGTGCTGATGCGGTCTATTTGGGGCTTAAAGAATTCAATGCCCGTGGCCGTGCTGAAAACTTCAGTATAGAAGATCTTGAGGAGCTGGTGCCCCTTGCCAAAGATCAGGGGATGAAAGTTTTAGTGACCCTGAACATCTTGCTAAAAGATATAGAGTTTGATCGGTTGATCGAACGGCTATCCCAACTTCAATGGGTTGGTATCCATGCAGTTATCATTCAAGATTTAGGGGTCGCGCGGATCGTTCGTGACTATTTTCCTTCTCTAAGAATGCACGCCTCGACTCAGATGGCTGTGCATAACGTTCATGGGGTCCGCCAAGCGAAGGCTATGGGCTTTCAGAGAGTCGTTGTAGCCCGCGAACTTACAATTCAAGAGTTAAAACTGATTCACAAGGAGCTTGCTGAGACACCTGTCGAGATCGAAGCTTTTTGCCATGGCAGCCTTTGCTACAGCTACAGCGGCCTTTGCTTCTTCTCAGGGGCGGAAGATGCCCGCAGTGGTAACCGCGGCGAGTGTGCCTACACCTGTCGTAAACCCTACAAAATTCTGAACGAGCCGGGCCATGGTTTTCTTTTCAGCATGAAAGATCTTAATAGCAATCAAGATCTAGAGCGACTGGTTGAAGCTCAGGTAGACACGCTCAAGATCGAAGGTCGTAAAAAGGATGCGCAGTACGTGGCTACGGTGGTGGGGATGTATCGCAAGCGCCTAAACGAGATTTTTGGTCGCAATACAGCTCCTCAGGATCGCAGTTACATGAGAGATTTTAAAAAAGATATGGCCTTTAGCTTTCATCGCGATACCACATCATTTTTTATGAATGGCCGCTATCATGAGAACGTTATTGATCTGTCTAACCCTACTCATCGTGGCCTAGAGGTTGGCAAGGTGAGCCAGGTGAAGGGGCGGCAAGTGGTGTTTGACACTATGGAGCCTATCGAGCGTTTTGATGGCCTGCGCATTGACCCTGTAGCAGCGACATTCCACGCCAAGCCTCAGCACGGCTCCCAGGTGCAGGGCCATATGGGTGAAGCAACTCGTAAGTATGAAAACAAAATTTGCCAATTCTCGGTTCGTGATATGTACATCAATGGTAAGAAGGCTCCACGTGGCCAGAAAAGGCAGCGACTGACGATCAGCCTTCCCGATGAGGTTCCCCTTCCTAAAGTTGGCGATCCGATTTTTAAAACCCGATCCAACGAGCTGAAGCGAGTTACTGAAGCCTTAGCCAAACCCCGTGAAGCTCGTCTCATGGCCTTGAAAGAAATTGACCTTGATATATTTGCTGATAGTCACGATGGAGAAACCACGTTAAGATTCAAAGCTCACCTTCGCGGTCAAGAACTTGCGACCCATCAGTTTTCCTGGCCCGCAGAGAGACCTAAAAAGGCTGCTACCTTGGAAGACGATTTAAAGCGATCTCTAAGCCTCTTTGGGGATTTTAACTTGCATGCAAATCTTTCCGTCGAGGGTGACCTAAACTGGTTTTTACCAAGAAGTCAAGTCAAGCGATTGAAGCAGGACTTAGGGACTGTGATCCAGAAGGGTATAGAGACCTATACGCGACGCTCGATTCAAGGGGGCCGCCTTGCTATGAGCAGGCAACGAAGCTCGCTGCCCCCTGCTCTTGATGAAAGCTATACAGTTAAAATTGACCGTATGGAGTATATGGATTTTCTAGTCCAGTACAAACTAGACACAGGGTTCTCACCCGCCGAAATTATATTTGAACCCAAACGAGCCTTCTTGAGCGGTAAGCCTCAAGACTTGATGAAGGAGCTTTGGCTGAAGGCGCAGCATCTGGGTACGACCCTGCGCTTGGCTATTCCGACCGTTCTTAGGGCTTGGGATGAGGCAGTTGTCAAGCGTTATGTGTCAGCTTACTGGGAGCTGGGTGGTCGAGCTTTTGATCTGGGAAATGTGGGGGCGAAGAGTGCTCTCCAGGCTTGGGGTTACGAAACTAGCGACATGGTCTCTGATTTTACCCTCTATAGCCTTAACACGGCAGCGGTCGAGGAGCTTGGTGCTCTTGGCTTAAAGCGAGTGTGTTTGTCGGTGGAAGATGACGAAACAAGCATAATGACCAAGCTTCAGTCTTGGCCAGAGATAGGGGTACAGGCCGAGGTGATCCTTTACAAGGATACGCCGCTTTTCATTGCTGAAGCATGTTCCTTAACAGCCTTACATCACGGCTGTCCGACTGCAAAAGTTTGCGGATATCGTACGCTAGAGGTCGAAAATGATGAGGGCGAGCAGTTTCTTATTGCCCATGAAAGCTGTAAATCGATCGTCTATGGAAAGCAGGCTTATAGCATCAGTCACTATCGTGAGCGACTCCAAGCGGCCGGTGTGGGTTGCTTTAGGATTGATTTTTTGACGCGACCATACGATCAAAAAGGCTTCACGAATGTTTTGAATTCTTGTTTAACTGGGAGTAAGGTAGCGGATAGTCATGCGGCCAATTATAGCCGCGAGTTGCTGTAATACGAAAGGAACGTGGAATATGTTAAGAGCCCTAATGAGCTTTGCCCTGTGGTCTATATTTACTTCTCAAAGTTTGGCTGCGGCAGACAGCTATGGAAAAAAGCTTGATGCGACGATGACTTTGATCCAGAAAAAAGCGGATCACAACGATATTAAAAAGGCTGCACAAGACCTAGTGGATGAATCTCAGCCGATTTTGAAGAAGTTTGCAAAGAAATATAACCAGTGTGAAGAGTATCTTGGAGTTGTTCTCAAGGTTGCTGATAAACTGACGTCCATGGACCTTGATAAAATCGAAGCCGACTACCACCAGGACAAGGCTTTGCCAAAGGCAGAGAGCCGCTGTTACCATGCCAAAGATCTCCTGGTACATCCGGCAACAGTTGTCGTACTTGCCAAAAAGAAGCCTTCAAAGGACAACTATGCAAAAATGACAGCTGAATTGGCAGAGCTGAAAGCTCACTTGGCAGCTGTTACGGTGAATCTTGAAAAGTAAGCTATCCTAATTACAAGGGCTTTCTCAAGCCCTTGCTAACCTTTCCCTTGACTCTTATGACACACCTGGTCATTTTCCCTGCCACAACTTGATTGACGCTGGAAATATAGCTATATTGGCGAGCTATTTGGAATCACACTCAAGGAGAATGGGGTCAACATGTCAAGTTATTCTAGTGTACCCGACGATAGTCACAAGGCTCCCCGGGGCATCCCTTTCATTATTGCGAATGAGGCAGCCGAGCGTTTTAGTTACTACGGCATGAGAACAATCTTGGTCGTTTTCATGACCAAGTACATGATGGACTCTAGTGGTGCAAAGGACTTGATGTCTCCCGAAGAGGCCAAAGCCTACTTCCATCTTTTTAATTCTGGAGTCTACTTATTTCCACTTTTGGGCGCAATTCTGGCTGATTGGTTGCTTGGCAAATACAGAACCATTCTCTGGCTTTCCATAGTCTACTGCCTTGGCCATCTCGCCCTTGCCATCGACGAAACGCGCTTAGGCCTTGGTATCGGCCTCACCCTTATTGCCATTGGCTCAGGTGGTATCAAACCTTGTGTTTCCGCTCACGTTGGGGATCAGTTCGGCAAGAACAACAAGCACCTGATGGATAAAGTATTTAGTTGGTTCTATCTTTCTATTAATGTTGGTGCCTTCCTTTCGACGCTTTCTACTCCACTTCTACTTGAATACTACGGTCCGCATTTGGCCTTCGGTGTCCCTGGCGCCCTGATGCTTTTGGCTACCTGGCTTTTCTATGCTGGACGCAAGACCTTCATCCACGTTCCTGCTAGCGGCAATCAGTTTTTCAAAGAAACTTTTAGTGTCGATGGCATGAAGATTATCCTTCGCTTAGCTGTGATCTACTGTTTCGTAGCGATGTTCTGGGCTCTCTACGACCAAACAGCATCTGCTTGGGTTCTGCAAGCAGACAACATGGATCGCTACTTTATGGGAATCGAGTGGCTACCTTCGCAGATTCAAGCTGTGAACCCAATTCTGATTCTCACCCTAACGCCTCTCGTGACCTATGGCCTCTATCCCTTTCTACGGACTATAATTCCACTTGGTTATTTGACTCGCATGGGCATCGGTTTCTTTTTGACAGTGGCTGCGTTTTTGATCTCGGCTCTGATCGAATCATGGATCACCGCTGGCCAAACCCCTAGCATAGCCTGGCAGCTTCTAGCCTATCTAGTGATCACCCTGGCTGAAGTATTCGTTTCAATCACGTGCTTGGAGTTTTCTTACGCTCAAGCTCCAAAATCCATGAAATCCTTTATTATGTCTCTTTACCTAGTATCAGTCGCACTTGGTAACTTGTTTGTGATGGCTGTGAACTTTTTCATTCAGAACGAAGATGGAACGAGTAAGCTGGCTGGTGCAGACTACTACCTGTTCTTTGCGGGAACTATGTTTGTGGCGTCGGTTCTGTTTATCGCTGTCGCCAAGTGGTACAACAGCGAGGGGCCGAAAAGTAAGCCCCAAGGTGGTATCAAAGGGGAAGCCTTAGCGATTGAAAACGCTTAGTTTAGCTGCCAAAGCTAGCGAGGTAGAGATCAGTCGCGTCTATGTTTTCAAACTGGGCTCCAGGTAAGCGAGTCCAGTTTTTCCCATCATTCGAAGTTTCTACATGAATGCCATCGCAGCTGCTGCCTTGATCAAAGGCACAGCGGATGGCGATCCCTTTGACATTTGCTCCCTCGTCACCAAAATCGACTTGAACCCACACTGGTTTTATCTGGTTGTGAGGCGCTTGCTTTTGGAAAGATTCCGGCTGAGCGGCCCAGCCACCACGAGACTCCACACCATCGAACGCTTGCCAAGCCAACTCCTTCATGGAGTGATTCGAAGCGCTCAGTTTCGCTCGGTAGCCGGCGACTACTCCTGTGCGGTTGTTAATCATCTGGTTGCTTTGGTAATAGCCGCCGTCTTTAAACTGTATCTCCTGAATGCGAGCTGGCCCGTAAGCTGTGAGCGAGTCCACATAAACGCGATAGTATCTCCATGTGGGGCTAAGATTTGATCGAGCGATGAGATCCTGGTTTTGATAGACAGAGAGTTCCGCTTGCTCAAGAGCGCGGAAGATAGCATTCAGATCCCCTTGCTTGGCCCTAACTGTTTTGATGTGGGGCTTCGGAGAGTCTTCCAAGCTGAGGACCACGTCACTGTAATGAAGGCTTGTTAGCTCCCACGCGGCCTGGCCGATAGTCTTAGCCTTATGCCAATCTGAGGGGGCATTAAGGGTGACTTCCAGGGTCACTGAGTCAGCTCCCTGCTCCACGATTCTAGCCGCGATGTCCGCATCTGGGTTGTCCAAATTGCCAATGTTATCGTTGTCTTGTAGGAAGTCCTGATCCAGGAGAGACGACTCTGACGAGTGGCCAGTAGGTGTGAAGGACAGGTATAGAGAAATCGATGCGACGATTTTAAAATTCATATCTTATCTCCTGGGTGAATCTGCCTCCGAGTACTATTAAAGCTATCGGTGGCCTTCGGCAGACGCAAACGAAGAAAAGCAAGGACCCTGAATCCTTATGCAAAGGTCAAGGTCCTCGCCGGAGCTAAGACGAAAAGATCATAATATCAACCATATATCAAGGGATGGGATGAACCATCTGAGCCTTGTTACGGTAGATCTGGGGAAAATTTTCTGAAAGCCCGAAGTAGAGCTCGTGGGTTTCGGGGCAAATGGCTTTTGCCACATGGTATTCAGGGGTGGATGTACTGGATAGATCGGCAAAAATCATGTTGAATGAATCAGGTTTAGTTTCAGTCTTGACCGTAAGAAACTCACCAGCTAGCCACGCATCCAGGATCGAGGTGTTTTCAGGATACAGATAGTAGTCTTGATGAAATTGAGCATCCGGGGAAACGAGAGGAGCTTCTTTTGGTAACGGTTCACCCCATAAGAAAATGAGTCTTTGGAGTAGCTCTTGTTCCGCATGTTGAAAACTAAGTTCTAGGGATTCACTGCAATCGAAGGCGTAAAGACAAGGGGCTTTAAATTTGTATGAAGGCTTCGGTTTGAAGTAAACCATCACCGTACAAACGATTGAGCCTGTGGTCGTGAGATGATCTTGCCCTAGAAGATAGTAGTGCGGATCGTATATCTCGTGCAGTGGGTGCAGCGAACCAAGAGAGGAAGGGATACACCTTTTAGGGAGCGTCTGGCCCCGCCAAGATTCTAAAATGTGATGGCGCTCCATAAGCTCTAAACTTGCCCTCAGACAAGCTTCAGGCCAATTGCTATAAAGTGCGACTCCATTTGATTTCGATTTTTTTAAGCTCAAGCTCTGTTGGTTGTAGGTATCGTCACCAAAAACAAGTCGGCCTCTGCGCATCTCACGAAGATGCCCGTCTATGTCTCGAATGGGGAAAATCCCATCAGGACCCTTGGCTAGGCCTTCAAGTATCGCCGCTCTTTCGCAAAGCTCAAACCAGGCGCGATTGCTTGGGGTTTCAAGCAATGAGGCTGCTGCACCTATAGCCTGGCCAAACTTGGGATGGCTCGCTATCATCCCAACTCCAAAGATCTTGAGATTGCACACCGTCGCCGTTTCAACGAAGGGCGGCTCAAGTGTCCACTCTGCAAGCTGGGAATGCAAAACCTTTTTAAACTGCAATGTCATAGCTCACCTCGTAGCAATCTGTGCAAAACTGCTCGTATCGGCTTGCCGCCCGTCGGATTGTGTCTAAGAAAAGCGGCTCATATTGATTTAGATCAACAAGATTTGCAATTTCACTTTCCCAGTTCAACACATGGTTCTGATCAAGCTCAGCATGATTGCCAAGGATTGTGAGTGCGTCGGGAGGGATTTTTGAATTTTCTTGCAGTGATTTAAGCATATCCGGGGTTCCCAGAACGGTCATATATTCAGCCAGGAAGATATAGGCCAAGTAGCAGCCGGGGTCACTCAGGATCGTTTCGCTATTGAAGTCGATCAGCTCCTGCATGCTTGGCAGGATGGGAATATTACGAGCCTTGCTGCCGAGTGTCTGTTGGCGCTTAAGATCATTGGCAGCCCATTGGTCGTGGCCCTGCTCCTCAAGAAACTTATCCCTAAAGAAGGATTGGAGTGGCTCACGGTTTTGAGACGCGCTAGTTTCGATAGCAAGCTTTAAATGAACGGGCGTGTGTTCTACTAGACGTTGCAGATTAGTGGTAAAGACGGACAAGGTTTCTAATGATACTGGCTGGTAAAACAGCGCATGGTACAATGGGTTCTTCGATTTCATGTGAGTCAAGAAAGATTCGACTTCCCGCTTGACTGAAAGGAGCTGCTTCATCGGACCTCCTGAACCAGTTAATGATATATCATCCGTCTTTTTTAAGGATTAGAGACGGTCAGTTTCCGAAGCGAGATGGCTGTCAACGCCAGTTCAGAAACATATTTGCTGCTATCGTGTCTGCGCCGTAAATCGTGAATCGTTTTTCTGGTATCAGGCCAAATTATTGGAAATACTTGTGAATGACTCTGAGGCTGGCCAGGGTTTTTTATTAAAAAGTACAAATGTGCCTTCGGGGAGCCAAAGACTCTTACCACTCGAAAGAACTTTGTGAGGTAGCTGGAAAGAACACCATAGGCACGTTCTTGTGGTTCCTTGGAAAGTCCCCTGAATAGGTGAGGTGCAATAGCTGGGTTTGTAGAGGGTTTCTACTTTTTAGAAAAAGTTTCTAAGGTGGTGCCCGAGGCAACGCGAAGAGTCTAGTACAAGATAACTCAGGAGGTTCCCATTATGAAAAAGAAGTTTGCAACCATCTCATTTTAATTAACGTTGCGCGACCTGTGGTCGCGCAATCTCCTTCGTCTAAACGTTACCTTCAAAAAAACACTTCGACCTTGACCTCTCCTTGCGAAATAACTCGGATTGCGATAATCATAATCGATAAGCTCAAAAAGGCTTTGCACACCCCGGCTGAATCTGGCGATTTCGTTTTTTTGGCATAATTCTTCCATTTCGAATCGCAAATGTGCGTTGTGGCACAAAGATCAGCCAAGTTACGGACGATTATGCATAGGTTCTTTTTCATCAGCTTATTAGCTGTTTGGACAACATTAGCTCGTGGACAAGTAGTCATATCTGAATCTGGTGTGGCTTCCATCGAGATTGGGCAAGGGGTTCGGTATCTTATCGAAACCAAGTCTCTCTCATTAGATGCTGCCGTAGTCGCCTTAAATGAAGGTCGCTTTGTCGGGCTCCAGGAGCCAGGGCTTCCTCCCCAATATTTTGATCACGGGGTGTGGGTCTCATTGACTGTTGATAATCAAGACAGCAAGTCCTGGACTGTCGCCAGTGTCTACAATGCCCTAGATCGCTTCGATGTGTTTGTGCGAGAGCCGAACGGTGGTTTTAAGCGAGTCGACGTACTGGAAAGCCGTGTCCCAGCATTTGAGCTCAAGGAAGGCTTTAGAGAGTATCTCATCCGCCAAGCTAGCCTTAGCTCCATGGGAGTGAGGTTTCTTGCCGATAAGTCGGATGCATTCAGGGACAAGGAGCAACGTACGCTTATACTTATAGCGATGATGCTTGGTATCCTGTTTGCCTTGACTCTATATAAAATGTTTCTATGGCTGAGTCTTGGGGATCGCCTCTATCTTTTTTATGTTTTTTACGTTTCTACCAATACCTTCTCAGCATTGATGATCGTTAACTTTCCCATTGGAACGCTCCACTTCCTAGGGCCGGACACCTTATACTATCTGCCATATTTTAGGTTTATTTTTCCCCTGACCGCTTTTCTGTTTGCCTATGATATGTTAACGGGGACTACAGGTAACAATTCTTGGTTTGGGAAAGCCTTACTCGGTTATTGTGGGCTTTTACTTATAACACCGCTTCTCTACGCCGTATCACCTTGGCAAAGTTTTGTTCGTGCCAGCCTTGATGGCTTGTTTCTTTTGGGGTTGGTTCTACTTATCCTATTGTCGGCAATGCGAACCTATCAAGGGTCTCGTTCCGCATTCTACTACCTAGTATCACAAATTAGCTTTTTCGGGTTCGCTTTCCTATATCTTGTCACCCTGCAAGGTGGAATTGTCTTCAACGAGTGGACCCAGTTGTTCATAATGATTGGGCTTTGCACTCAACTCATCATGATGGCTTTTGCCCTGGCGGCACGCATTAAGGAGATTGACCATTTGCGGCGTGCCGCTGAGATCGAGGCATCGGTTAGAAGAAAAACTGCAGAAGAGCTAAGACATCTTTTTAGAATTATCTCTCATGATATTAACAATGCTTTATCTCTTGTTTCAGGAGCAGCTTTCGCTGCGCAAAGACGGGACCCGGAAAACTTCCTCTTAGGAAAAATACTGAAGGGTGCTGGTATCATTGAAAGCATTATCAGTGGTGTAAAAGATTATGAGCTTCACCTCGATCGTAACGAGACAGTAGATTTAGAGAGCGTTTCTCTGCAAAAGGTTGCTGAGGAAATCCGCTTTCTTTTTGCTGAGCGTGCTAAGGAAAAAGGTGTTGAACTGGATATCTCCGGT
Organism: Pseudobacteriovorax antillogorgiicola; assembly: GCF_900177345.1. Classification (NCBI taxonomy): domain Bacteria; kingdom Pseudomonadati; phylum Bdellovibrionota; class Oligoflexia; order Oligoflexales; family Pseudobacteriovoracaceae; genus Pseudobacteriovorax; species Pseudobacteriovorax antillogorgiicola. The sequence goes on along the minus strand of NZ_FWZT01000024.1, from coordinate 58,545 downwards.
GGACCTAACATCTGCGTGAAGGCCGTTGAGTCGACTCTCGTCAATGAGGTCTTAGGTAACTTTGTTAGCAACGCAATCAAGTTTACCGACCCAGGCAGTAGCATACAGCTTAGCTGGCAAGAAACAGCCTCCCGTGCAGTAATAACAATAAAAGACACGGGGATTGGAATCCCTGAAGAGCTTTTACAGAACCTCAATGAGAATCAAAAGCTTAGTTCTACCATAGGGACTAACGGCGAAAAAGGAACAGGCTTTGGCCTCCAAATCGCACTACGTTCGATCCAGTCGTTTCTTGGTCGATATGACTTCCAAAGCCGGCCCAAGGATCAGTACGGTGACGATTCTGGCACCGAAATTACCGTCTATCTGCAAAAGGCTGAGCTACCAGTTTAGAGCTATATTCAAGCTGATATTTGCCGAGAAGCGCGATCGATGTAGTGATCCCTCGCTAGTCTGATATGGATAGCAAAATAGATGGCCTGATTGGTGCTGCTGGTCGTGTGAATATTCAGTGTAGCTCCAATTTTCTCAGCTATATCCTTCATTGCTGACATACCAATCCCTCGACCAGCGAGATGGCTCAAGCTATCCGCAGAAGAAAATCCCGGTTTGAACAGTACTTCTAAAAGGTCTTGGTCGCTAGGAAAGGTTCCTTCCTCCAACAAGCCCTGCTGCTGCGCCTTGAGCTGGATGAACTGTCGATTGATGCCTTTGCCATTATCTTGGTAAACGAGCTTGACGCTATTACTTAAGCGTTCGATCTGTATTGAAATAATGTCATCTTGAAGCTGTGATTCGGGTTCTGGGCTAAGTGAGAACCCATGGGCCAAGGAATTGTTGACAAGGTGGACGAGAATATTCTTTATTTCCTGAAAGCAGTGATGCTTGAGCAAAATTGATTCTGATGGCATATTGATCTTTGGTGATGGCTTTTTAAGCTCCTCGGCTGCCGTAGTCGCGAATCGACTCACTTCATCATAGAGCTGATCGAACGCAATATAGACAGCATCGAGTAGTTTCTGGCGAGCTTCGCTAAACCTGCCTTGAAACTCCCTAGGTAGATGTTCGATTTGAGTCAATAGTTCGCTTGCTAAATCATTGTCAATGGCCTGTGACCGGTCAGAGAACTGTAGCTTTTCCTTTACCGCATTTTCGTACTCCAAGACCACCGCTTCAACATTTTCTAAGTCGTTGAGAAATCTTTTCTGCTCGATATCTGATTCGATTCTTGAGTGTCTGGAGCACCTGGATTCAGCCGTATGTACTGCATCAACAATGTAACTTAGTTCAAAGGATCTAGCGATTCCCTTGAGCGTATGATAGTGAATAAATATGTCGCGTATCAAATTAGACGTCGAAGTATCAGAGCTCTTCAAAAGGTTTCTGATAGTTTGTAAATGAGTTTTAGCTCCACTTAGGAAAAGAGGGAAGTCTCTTCGTTCCACCTGTAAAATTTCAAGAAGGATTGACATTTCACGCTCGTGCCTGTGACTCTGCTCTTCTAGTCTTCGGAGCTGAGTGATATCGCGAACGGTTACGAGGATCTTAAAGGTTTGGCCCTCTCGATTTGAAATAGCCTGCCAATCTAAGGCCAGATATTTGCCTTGAAAGATGATCTCTTTTGGGAATTGGCTGACATTGATTTCGAAGTTAAATATTTCCTCTCCAAAAGCCTCTTTCATGGCGCTATGCAGACGAGATCTTGCATCAGGGGAGAGGTTGCTCTTCTTGAAGATAAGCTCAAGAGGGTCTTTGTTACCAATTTGAGATGCTCCAACAATATCTTCTAAGTGCTGCGAATAGACCTCATCAATCTTAAAATCTGATTTAACAGTAAATATGCCTTGCTTTATGTTGGCCATGATGGATGCGATGTCCTGCGTCTTTTCTGCAACAATGTCTTCAACTTCATTAATGTAGCGAGATAGCTCGATGTTCAAGGTTCTAAGCTTATCCCCTAGTGCAAATGATAGAAGAAATGCTTCGGTAAACGAACCCACTTCCATAATATTCCGCAGCATGGGGATTTCTGGTACTATGCCTTGAATCATCAAGGTTCGAAGGCAACTTCCAACAATGTAAGGAATGAATGCCATCAAAAAAAGCCAAGCGCGATGATGTTTGTGTTGAATAGCCAAAACGAACACAAGACCAAGTATAATTGGAGTGACTATAAATATCCCTGCAAAGCCGATATGGATAAATGTTTTTGGATCGACAACCAGATAAGGAATGAAGACTATGTAGCCGTAAATAAGGGCAGCCTTGGCGACACGATCGAGCTTGGGATAATCACTGAGTTGAAGGAAGTGTCTCAAGAACGCTACAATAGAGATCCCAGTAATCGCCAAGGGTAATGAAATCAGATAGGGCCAGTAGACACAAGCATCTTCTACGATCAGATCAAGGTGAAGACCGTTCACCACAGAAACCAGTGCTAAAGTTGAGCCAATCCAGAAGACATAGTATAGGTTTGTCACGTTTCTCGACATAATAAAGAACACAAAATTATGCAGGATAAGCATCAGGATTGAACCCACAAAAATCCAATGAAATCGATGGATAGGAGATTCTTTCAGGAGCCACGTTTCCTGGCTGAGAAGCCTAATGTTGAGGTCGTGCGGGACCACGGCGGAGTAGGCACGGAGGTAAAGAGTGAGCTTCGAATTAGGGGGCATTGAAATAGGGAAATTAATATCCAGGTTGCTTTTCCCAGCTGGTAGCTTCTTTAATATTTTAGGCTCATGGATACTCTTCCTGGCTTTGTGTACAAGGGTGCTCTCGTCGAAAGCGAAAAGCTCTACGTCGAACAAATAGCCCGAAAAAACGACTTCCAAGTCCTGTTGATAGCGTTGGGAGTTTTCAATAGATAATCGATACCAGACAGGCCGGTTGATTAGGCCAAATGTGGCTCTTGGCCTACTAAGTATTTGAAAATATTCATCTAATTTTCTAACCTCAACGATGTCAGGGGTTGAGGACTCTCTGAGCAGCTTGTCGTAGTGATCGAAGAAGAACCGTCGCTTCTCCTCCGGATTAGGAAGTGCCAGATACTCTGATTGCTTAACCTTCCTCCATGTCATCTCTTTATCAGCATGATAGTAAAATACCTCACTGGTTTTGATTCCCTCTTCTAAGGCACGGGGATCGACATGCATCGTGTTGGCATTTAAAGTTGCGGAGATTGCCATGTGAAGCAAGGCTGTAAAGCAGATGGTTGGTTTTAGGAGTCGAAATTTCAAAGCTAAAAGCCTGCCGTTTAATAGAATTCGCCTTTACGCATCACCCATGAGTAATCGGATACTTGAGGGGTATGCTTTAAAAAGCTAGCGAGGCTTCCAGCCCCCCTGTTGTAGGAGGGCTAGGAGCTGGCTAAGTCTCCTGCTTATCTCTGATCATCAGTTGCCGGATAACCTTAACCGGAGCGCTTCCGAAGCTCAGAAACTCATCGTGGAACTGACGCAAATCGAATTTTTCACCCTTTTGCTTTTTAAGTTGCTCGCGCAGCGCAAAAATCTCAGTAAAGCCAGCAAAGTAGCTGCTGAGCTGCACCTGGGATAAGGTTGCCCGTCGCCATTTACCCTCGGCCTCTGCTCTTTGCTGAAATGCATCGTCCATGAGCAGTTTCAGACCTTGCTCTTCAGACATGTTCAGGTTATGGACCGAGTAGTCAAGAATGGCATTACATACCACCCGTAGATGCCATTTGCCATATGTTAGGAGCAACTCATCGCGGTCTTGTCCGTAACCTTCTTCCAGCATCATCTTTTCAGAGTAAACGGCCCAGCCTTCGATCATCGTGCCGTTACCCAAGATCTTTTTGATCAGGCTTGGAGCTTTATTCGCATAAATGAGTTGCGTGTAGTGGCCCGGAATTGCCTCATGAATATTGAGAATCTGCATCATATAGTGGTTATACTCTCTTAAATAACTTTCAGCTTCCGTTGGTGTCATATGATCGAGAGGAGTGACATTGTAGTAGGTCTCACGTTTACTATCATAGGGCCCCGGAGCATTGATCGAAGCTCCTGCAAAGCCTCGCATGTATGGTGGAGTTTCTCTAACTTTAAGTGGTTTTGTAGGGTCGAGCTCAACGACTTGGCTCTGCTTAACAAATTGCTCTAGTTCAGGAATTTGTCTTTTTATTGAGGCGATAAAGTCTTTTGGCTTTACATGTCGGTCGGATAGTTTCTCCAAGACGCTCTTGATGAGAATCCGTTCATCCTTAGGTGGAGTTTTATCAGGAAAGTATTTGTTCCATAACTTACTGGCTCGGGGAACCATCTCGCTATGGAGTTCTTCTTTTCGCTTCAAAGCCTTTTGATAAACCTCGTGAGCGCTCAAGTTGCCTTGTATTTCAAGCTGATACTTGCTTTGGTAAAGGTCTGAGCCAATGCGAAAAGAGCGGAATTTTTTTGTTCGATTTTTAAGTTCATCAAGGAAGCTCCCATAATTCTTAACCGCATTAAGAGCCAACTGATGGCGTGCTAGGCAGAGCTTTACATCGTTAGATTTATTGAGCCAGTGACTACACGCATTTTTTAGCTGCCGCTGGAATAGACCCAGAAGGCCTTGGCTTTGTTGAATGGCTAGATCGAGATGTTCACGGGTCGGTGTCTGTAGTATGTTCTGCGCTGCCTCATAATAGGCTGGAACCAAGCTAAGTCTTTTCGAAATTCTCGCAGCTTTCTGGCTATTTTGGAGAGTGGAGCTTTCCAAAATACCAGCGAAGGCGCCACCTACGTTATAAGTTGCGGGGTTCCAGAGATGCTCTTTAAAAACCTCTGCATACCATATTTGCTTGTCGATAAAGTTTTTAATGAGAAGGAAGTCGGATCGTTGGTGAGGGCCCAGGTCCTTGGGATTAACATTCTCCAACTTGCTCTGATTGCTTCTAAGCCAAACCAGTTCATTCTCTAGGTTCTTGGAGTTTGGTGCCGGGAGCTGCTCATCGTACTTGTGATAGCCAACTTGCGTGGCCCAAACTGGGTATTGCAACCAAAGCTCTTCTAAGAAGGTGTCTGTGAAGTTCGACCATTGACTTGAATTTGCTTGCAAGCTAAAGGAGCTTAGCGCTAGCCATATTAGTATGGGTAATTTCATCATAGTTACTCCGTCTGTTGTTATTTTTGGGAGTTCTATGTGTAGGCTAGAAACTGAATTGTTTCAATAATAAGGGGCAGGGTGTCGGAAAGATCGAGCGCCTTGAGGGCGCTCGCTTTGTCAATTTACTTGGCGTCTGAAACAGTTTCGATCGGGCTTTCAGCTTTAGCTTCAGGAGCTTTTTTAGCGACCTTTTTCTTCACTTCCTTAACAGGAGCTTTCTCCTCCTTTTTAGCAGGAGCTTCAGGTTCTGCCTTTGCTACAGCTTTTGCCTTTTCTGCCTTAGCATCGTCTTTCTTGCTAGCGATTGCTTTTTTTTCAGACTTTACTTCTTTTTTATCTGCTTGTTTCTGAATAGACTGGTGATTCTCAAAAGTAAATTCTGCGCGACGGTTTTCCGCAAAAGCCTTCTCGTCAGCGGCACTGTTGGCTGGTCGTTCTTCACCAAAGCTCACAGCGAGGAGGCGACTTTCTTCCACTCCAGCACCAAGCAAGAATTTCCTTACGGATTCTGCTCGTCGCTGTCCTAGCGCGAGGTTGTACTCGGTAGAGCCACGGCTATCGCAATGCCCTTCAACCTTAATCTTAAGCTTCTGATTATCTTTCATGTAATTAGCTAATGCAGTGAGTCTTTCGATGCCCTGAGGAGTCAGTGTATACTCATCAAAACCGAAGTAAACAATTTCAGCTTTGAATTCGACTTTTCCGCTTTCTTCGTCGACTTCAAACTTATGTTCTTCTGGAGTCTCGGCGGCGACAACTTCTTCAACTTTCTTCTCATCATCAGTACAGGCAACAGTTCCAAATGCAAGTAACAAAGAAGTAGCAAGTGCAAGTTTCATGGGAGATGATTTCATAAACAGATCCTTTACGCGGTGTTGATATATAACCCGTCCCACCACTGCAAAATAGAAACCGTTCTAAACTTCTGTTTATTGGAAGAAAGTACTGGAAGGAGCCGAAAAAGGACTGTCATCGGTGATATATTGTCAATTCTTTCGACAGGTAAAAATCGCCAGAGGGCTCATGGTAACATTTGTGAGGAACACCACCCTAGGATTCGATTCTTTAGTACCTATTTCTAGGCGATTACGAGTTGGGCGACCTTTTAGCCGCCATTTCGATTGCTAAAAAATAGTAGCAGTTCAGCTCGCTTTTCGTCACTTAAGGTATACCTGCCTTGGTCAGGAGGAGGCATGAGTTCGCTTTCAATTTGCGTTACGATCGTATTGGAGTCAAAGATTTCATCGACATCAGCGTGGCAGCCCGCAGCGATACAAGAAGCTTCCATGATCGATCGAGCTTGGCTTTCTGTGATCAATCGAACCTCCTCGTTAGAGGTATCTGTTTGCGATTGATCATCTGTCTCTTGGTCAGTGTTGTTCGAGCTATCAGAATTTTCAGATCTATCTTCGGTGGTTTCACTACTTGCGCGAGGCGATGTGGTAGTCGTATTTTTACTGCTACAAGCAGCCACTGAGAGAAGCCAGATACTTAGCATCGACAGCCTTGGGTTCATACGATCGGTCCCTCCTTTTCATTATCGCCAGATTTTCGGTTCAATGCTTGTGGAACTTTAGGGAAATTGTCGTTCCGGAGGTGCCTGACTCGAAAGAAAGAATCTTCACTGGACTCCTATTCCAGTAAATTGGGTACTATCCATCTCTGCAGCACGGTGCAACAGTTTGCTACTAAGGATTTGGGTTCGCTAGGAGAGACACATTGCGGCGATTGAAGTTTTTCACTCCAGATCCAGAAACCGTCCAGTATAGAGTCATTGCTAAAGCAATTCCTGCACTTCGATCCTTAGTATCATCTCGCCTCACCTTATACTCTGTGCAGGAAAGACCGTCGAAGGTATTCAAATCCACCAGCTCCATAGAAACTTCAGCAAATGCCATTTCCGAATTCACGAGGGAGGAGTCGCTGGCATGAGATGGGGTTGACTCAATATGGATGCAAAAATACATGTTGTTCTGGTTTGCATCTGTAATATCAGAGGGTAGGCGACTTTGTGAGCAGCGGCTCAATGCCTCATTAATAAATGTCGGCGGCGAGCTGACCTTAAGTTTACTTGGGTTCAGGATCGTATATTGGGATTTACCCCCTAAAGTGTTGTTCTTAATGACTTTGTTTAAGTTGATACAATTTCCAACATCATCAAGTTCATTGTGAACCTTTGATAATAGATCGTAGCCTAAATTTTGATAGACGTTCCCAGAAGAAAGCTTTGAGCCCACAAGTTTAGAAAAGTATAGATCATGAACCATAGAGCGAGAAACTAAGACAACGCACAGGAGGCCTATAGACCCAGCCACTAGGAGATTGAGAAGTGAGAATCCCCTTTCTCCTTTGAATCCATTTCTTGAAACACTAGACATTACACTTCTCATCGTTATAGGGCAAAATAACTTTGATAGTGTTGTTGTTAATCACAACGGGCTCAGATTTCAAAGTTTCATTCATCGAGCGTATAGTTTTTAATTGTGATTTCGAAATGTCTTGATCTAGCATGCGAGAAACATCTTTATAGTATCTTTCTCCGAATCGGTTTGAAGGGATACTTGTTAATGCGGTACCCTTTAGATTAAAATATTGAAAGAAAACAACAATATCTTTAACAGGCTTATTGAAAGTCAAATTTTCTAGGACTCGACCATGAGGAGAAATTTTTTTGCCGATACAGCTTGAAGTCATCGCTGGGTCATGACAGATAAACAGCCCCAGGTGGAGTGTTTTCTGGGGAGCTTTAATAGCGATTGTACTTGTTATTCCTGCTTTGAGTGACTTATAGTTACTTCGCTGCTTGTAAATGACATCCTTGGTAGAGAGATTCTGAATGGTCACAAGGAAGTCTTTTTTGTGAGAGGTTTCCTCAAGGGAAGCGATAAGATCAAGGTCTCCCTTTTTACACCATCGTTTTTCAGAATCGATAGACAGTTTTATAGAAATGGAGTCGCCATTTGTTTCTAGGGAACTAGATGCTAGCCTTAATTTTCGGCGTGCTGAAAAATGCTGTCTTTGAACTTCTAATGCTTTAGCTTCGCGCTCTTCCTCGGCAGGATTGATATCACGAGTGTTTGATATTGGCAGATTTTTTTGTGGGTCCTTAGTCGCAAGAGGACTTCGATCGTTACTTCGGCTTTTGAATATGATGGCTGCTAATATAGCAGCTGCGATTATGGTGATATACTTCATTAATGCCTCACCTACGACGATCGACGATTCTATTTCCTGGAGAGGATTCCAGCTTTTGCTGTATAAAGTAGTCTCCTGTAACCACTCCATTGGCAACGAGATAGTGGTCTTGCAAGCGCTCTCCTTCTAAAAGCAAATTCCAAACGATCGTTTCTTGGCTACTTGATTCTTGCTGAACTTCAAGGATTCTTAGTGGGTTTCCGTTATTTGATAGCACAGTCTCCCCCGCCATCAGTTGAAAGGCAGCTTTGATCCCAGATGGCGTAGGGAAGGGGTGTTTGCCAGTGATTCTCAGCGCTTGCTGATTGCTCAGTGTTATTCGTATCAGAGGGAATTTTTCAGGACCGACGATGACCCTCGCTACCTTCGCCGCTGCTTTAGTTTTGGGGTTCCAGACTAGATCACCCTGCTGGATGTCCTGAATTCTAAGTAGAGACTTTTGATCACCTAGTAGAATTTCAGTATTTTCAGCGAAACATCCACAGCTATTCCTATTGAATAGTAGCCTGGGTTTACATGACGGTTCCTGATAGTAAATTCTTTGAATCGTTTTATAATAGTTACCAGTATTGACGATCTTGTCATAGGCTTTTTGGACATCATAGTTATGGTCAGCTAAAGATTTTGCTAAGCCCCGAGAGTTAGACGCACAGACTTTCGCATCAAAAATCCCATATTTCTGGGTTTGGTTGTGGAATGCGGTATAGCTATAGGTTGGGAAGTACTCTCGGTGAGCAAGCTGATAATAATCTGTACTAATCATACCAGATTCAGAAATTGAGTGACCGACAATCTTTTCAATATCTGCCTTGCTAGCTAGGTAATTGTTGGCTGAAAGGCTGATACCTCCTTGTACAACTCCAGCGGTTGGAGTGTAGGTTGTGCTTGCACATTTTCCTGGGCAAAGAGCAGTGAGTTCCGCAAAACTCATCTTCTTGCTCGAAGCTGCTTTATTCTCGACAAAAAGGTTGACTAGCCCAATTTTGGGCTTATGAATATTGAGAGAAGGGTCGTAGACAGTTACATCGATGTTATACTTGTTCGATCCAGAGGCGGTCGTAGGGGTCGCAGAACATGTTTTGTGATCAAATTCATAAATAAGCTCACCGTTGCCACCTGCTTTCAGTTTGATGACGCCAATTGAAGCATCATCGGCGCGAATGTTATGGGCGTCGTGTTTTACGTCACTACCAATAACAATTGGCGTCCCGTTGTTGATCGAAATTTCAGCGTCCAGCGCAACTCCATCGGCTGTTATCATGAGTTCATAATCACCAGCAGGCAAGGGTGAGTTTTCGGAACCATAGACTTGTTGAAATGTCGATGAGCCCGGGGCTTTGACCCAGAGCTTGATATCGCTGGGTTCGGGAACGGTAAGAGGCACGAGAGCTTTGGCTGATTTCTCGCCTTCTGCACCTGCAGTTGATGCCCTCACAAGTATTCCTTTTGCGAGATAGGGATTGCTGTCATCAAAGACGACTTTTATGATCTCGATGTCAACAGTTTCTTTAGCGGTTTCCGCTACGCTTTTACTACCCTCATAGATCTCAGATAGATCCTCGGAGCTAGCACTTGTCAAGGCTTTGAGTGTTTCAATAGTTACCTTGGAACCGCTGTTCGAGCTTGTAATTCCGCTTGTCTTTGCCAATGTGTTTTTCTGAAGTGACCATTTCGATGCGAAATAGTCTTCTGCAAATAGAGTTGGTTCATACTGGTCGGTAGCAATCTTTCTATTGGACATAAGAGATTTAAATGATGCTAGGGCATTACGAAGTTCGTCGTCTAAGTTTTGGTTTGAAATCTCCATTCGGGCCTTCTGAAGAGCCTGTTGCTGCTTAGAGCTTTGTTGTGATAAGTAGATTCCAACTAGCCCGGAGAGCGATAGGATAGCAACTAGGGGCAGACTCGAACGCCCCTGTTCCCCAGCTATCACCTCTTGAAGTTTCTCTATCATATGCTTTTTCAACACTCACTCTCGATGGTTTCTGAGTTCCACAAGCTCATAGATATGGAGTCGGCTTAAGCTGAAGAAGGTTTATGAAAAAAATACAAAGTGAGGAAAACCGTTGCAAAAACAGGATGATGGAAATACAACTAGCAGTGCAATAGCCCGACTAGACTAACCTTAACAACATCTTAGAAGCTTTGAAGGGAGTATTTGGATAAAATCTATCATGGATATATTTCTCTATACATCTAGCTTTTTCGAAGGACTCAAGATTCACTCATGAGTAGGAAGATGAATCTGAACGAGGTTTGCTTCAGGAGCACCATCATATCCCTGTCCTAGTTGACCGAAGCTATTATCCCCCCAACAAAATAAAGAGTGATCTTTATTCATTGCACAAGAAAAGTCGTTTCCCGCAGCTATCTTTGTGAAGGGTACTGCCTTATCTTGACCTTTTACATACTGTGGGCGTCTTTCTAAGGTTCCTTGGTTCCCATGACCGAGTTGTCGAAATGTGTTTTGACCCCAACAATAAATCCCTTCGTTTTTCGCTATCCCGCATATATGTCTTCTGCCTGCTGCTAGATGCCGAAATGTGACCGGGCTATGAACTTGAGATGGACGTGGGACGCTATGAAGGCTCTCTTCCGTGCCGAGTAGGCCTCCATCGTTGACTCCCCAGCAGTAGGCGTGACCAAATCGGTCTAATCCGCAGTTAACATCATGAGTGTCGACATGAAGTAATGGAGTCGTCGCTGCGGTCAGGGTTGGAGTTGCGATTGTACTGAGATGGTCAAGCCCCAGTTGACCGCGTTTGTTTTCACCCCAGCAGTAGGTGCCGTCCGTTGCAATCCCGCAGGTGTGAGTCTCTCCCGCGATAAGTATTTCGAATTCGTACTCCACTTCAAGGGGAAATTCTACAATGTCATCGGAGATGTCGCCAACACCGAGAGCGCCGTCGGCGTTGTAGCCCCAGCAAAATGCGCGATGGTTATCGTCGAGTGCGCATGTATGGGATTGACCGAGGGCTAACATTTTTACCGGGAATGGCAGATCCAGGGTTCTCGCCTGCCAAAAAATACCAGGTTCGTCGGATGCTAGTTGACCCGTATGGTTAGCACCCCAGCAATCGGCAGATCCGTCGTAAAACAGGGCACAGGTGTTTTGGGTCCCAGCTACAAGTTCGCGAATCCCTCGGCGACTTGCGACAAGAGTCGGAAAACTAGCCCTGTCGAGGCCGAAAAGGCCCAGCTGACCAAATTGGTTTGCACCCCAGCAGTAGAGCTGCTCCCCATACGTAAGAGCGCAGCTATGATTGGCTCCTAGGGCGAAAGACTTGATAGTACCGGGAGCCTTCATGGAATCGGCCGTACTGGTGAAGCGACGATCGAGCTCACTCACTTCGATGTGTTCAATGTTGAGGGTCACCTCGCTCTGCCATGCCTGAGTTTGCAAGGTCTGTTGATCGGCTCCGGAGATGGTAAATCGCACTTGCCAAGGTGCTTGGCTAATCAATGGCTGAGATGACACCATGAGTTCGGGATTTAGGACCTCCAAGTGCCAATCCCAGATTTCGTCGTCGTGGTTTGCTCGAACATCTCCATCCTCTCTAAGCAAAGCACAGAACATGTTTAGCTGAGGGTAAGTCATCCTGCGAGGCGTCTCGACACGGCATGTAATGGCACCATCTTGGCCGTTGAGGGCGAGATCGTTGTCAAAATTCTGATCCGAGCGAAAAGGTGTGGTGGGGTGTAGACTTTGCTCTTCCAGCCCGTTTGAGCAGCTCGAAGTTATCGAGCTGCAAAGGAGGATTCCGCATGATACCGTGACGAGCTGTTTTAGTTTTTTCATGAAGAGCCTCACCATTCAGTGGCCGTCTAAGTTCAGAGTCGACCAGTGAGACCGTGGCGATAACTAAAAAATTTTATCATTCTTGATTGTCAGGATTTAAAAAACAAGTCAGTACTGACGTTATTGCTGACGCTCATTCAAATGAGATAAAAATTGTGGGTGCTTAGGGATCGTATCAAGGAAATCCTGCTTCATTGCAGAGCATATACCCAGCGGAAAGGGTTTGTGGCTGCGAGACCACCTCTCCAACCATTTTCGATCCAAAAGATTTGCTTTGGTCGTTTCCACGAGGCCATTATAGGCAATTGTCGTGTCACTTTTCGGGCCCGTGGCCACTCCCTTGCCAACGAAGAAACCAGCCCCAAGCAAGCCTGCTCGGACGCTAGTGGAGGCGGAGTAGGTGATCATCTCACAATATTTTTCACCTAAGGCATTTTTTACTTTGTTGAAGCAATCGAGAGTCCAAAGCTCGTGATTGGTAGCACTGGAAAACGGATCGTAAAATATAATATCTGGCACTGGTGATTCATTAATCTGATCAAGAAAATCCCCTTCTCGTAAGAACCATTTGATGGGGTCTCGCTGCCACGATTTAGTTTTCAATAAGTGGTGAGGTGCTCCGTGGCGAAGATGAGTGAAAAGGTGGTGGTTGCGCAATGCTAACCGTAAGGCGTCCAGATCACTTTCGAAGCTATAGATTTCAATAGGGCGGAGGTTACCGTCATTTTGCTTCTCGTAGAATTGAATCAATGCCATCGCATTGTGAGCAGCGCCGAGCCCAACGTCCCAAACCCGGAGAGGCTCTTGAAAGTCACCTTGAAGCTTCTCCTGCCAATCAACTTGATCAACATATAACGCCTTGGCTTCTTCGTCAGGGTGATTGACAGAATGCATGATCTCGCCGCTCACCTTTTCTTTGATACTGGAAAATCCATACTTGGAGTGATGAATGACAAAGGTTCCGAGTTCCTGGGGAGGGGTCTTGGTTCGTCGTTTTGGTTTAGGTGGTTGACTAGGGTGCTCTTGGTCCCTTCGAACTAGGAGTTCGCGTTGCTCTTGGTAGAAGCTGAGAAAGCTACCGTCTAAAATTTTCGCCCTCATTGCCTTGGTTAGACGGTCGTAGAAACGCAAGTTATGAATTGATAGGAGTTGAGCTCCAAGATTCTCCCGAGCTTTGAATAGATGGTGGATATAAGCACGTGAGTAGTTCTTACAGGTATAGCAGTCACAAGCAGGGTCAAGAGCTTCGTCTTGGAACTTATATACCTGGCGCTCCAAGCGCAGTTGGCCCTTGGTGGTAAACGCAAAACTCTGTTGAGCGTAAGCGGTTGGTATAATGCAATCAAACATATCAACCCCACGATGAACCGCTTCTAGCAGATCGATGGGTGTGCCGACACCCATGAGATAACGAGGTCGATCTTTAGGCATCCATTGAGTTGTCAGTTCCGTAAAGTCCTCTCGTTCCTGTTTGCTTTCCCCTACTGCGAGTCCACCAATAGCAAACCCATCGAAAGGCAGATCACATATAAAGTCTGCACTTTGCTTCCTTAGATCTTCGAAACATGCCCCTTGGATAATCCCAAACATGGATTGAGGTGAGTTGCCGCGAGCTGCAAGACTTCGTTTGGCCCAGCGATGGGTTAGTTCCATAGCATCTTTCGCAAACTTGTGTTCAGACGTGGAAGGAACACATTGGTCGAGCACCATCATAATATCGCTACCGATAGATTTTTGGGTCGTGATGCTTTTTTCAGGAGTGAGTAATATGCTGCGACCATCCACGTAGCTTTTGAATCGCGCTCCTTCTTCGGTCATGGTGCGGGCGTTCGGTAATGAAAAGATTTGGAAGCCCCCGGAGTCAGTTAATACTGAGCCACTCCAATTCATCATGCGATGGATACCACCCAGTTTTTCGAATACTTCAGGGCCTGGTCTAAGCAGAAGGTGGTAGGTGTTAGCCAGGAGAATGTTAGCTCCTGTCTTTTCTAGGTCTTCAACTCTAAGACCTTTGACGGTAGCTTGAGTTCCTACCGGCATAAACAACGGTGTTTCTACTTGAGTATGAAGAGTTTTAAAGCTAGTGGCCCGTGCTTGTGAGCCGGGGGCTTCCCCATCCAGGTGAAAGGATAGTCTTGTCATAATTGCTTATTTTCCATCATTGTCAGGGCTTGGCGAGGTGTCAAAACTTGGATCAACCGCCGATAGCTATCAGCCATGAGAGGGCTGAAGTCTTTTAGATCACCAGTAATTAGTAGGCTGCATCGATGATATAGAGCGGCACGAAAAATTGGGATATCTTTAGCCTTAAGCTCGATGTCTTCATTCATGTCATCGACATCGCTCCAAATATGGATCAAACGATGTAAGTCATCCAAGTGGATAGCCTTCTTTCTAGCCTTCCGTAGTATATTTCGCTCAGCTTCAGCCCAAGCGTAATCGGAGGTGATTGCTAGCCAGCCTTGCTGGAGAACCTTATCAATCACCTGGCGAGGGGTTCCTCTGGGGTTGTAGGCAGCGGCAAACATCACATTGGCATCAAAATAGACTCTCACAACTGAGCCTCAAGAATGTTTCTGACCATCAATTCAAAGCCATGCTTCATCGGCAGCTCAAGGTCGACCTTCAATACCTGGCGCTTCGATTCTTGAGATTCGCCGGTTTTGGGGTTGGTACCAAGCCGGACTTGATCTTGCCAGTAGAGACTAAAACCACGGCGTTCCCAAGTGGGTATCTCGTTGAAGTTTATGCCGGCCTCAGTGAAAAGAAATTCGTTTTTCTCGCTGTTGCTCACACCCATCAGCTTCTGATGCGCTTCCTGATCGGAAAGCCCTTGCTTACGATGAAACCAGTAGCAATGGCCATTCAAGGCATTTCGATGAGCATCGTCCTGCCGCCAGCGAAAGTAACGAATGACATCATCAACCTGAGGCAGTTGACTGATACGGCAGTCAAATGTTGCCAGGTGACCAAAACTTAGGCTGAACCGAGCGCTGGCTTCGGCAGCAAGGACCGAATTATACTTTCGAAGCTTCCTCGAAAACGAAGATTCCTGGGGGTGCATCAGCAAGTTAATTTCATCGCTCTGGGAGTAGGCGAAGATAACACGAAATCCACACTGCATCAGATGCTCGATGGTTTCGATCATGTAATCCCGAAACCGTTCGTCATAAGGTGCTTTGAAGTCATGAATTTCCTTCGTCAGACGTGAGAAGCAGCGGCCGTCAATCCGAGCTACCAAGTAAATTCCTGGCAACGCACAATGATCGTGAGCCGTTTCATAGATGCGCATGTGCCTATCTAAGTCTGTGAATTTCAAAATCTTTCCCTCCCTTGTGACCCATCCTTATAGACGGTCCTTTCAGGCAGAGCAAGGCAATTGCTGGAAAACCATTGGCCCGGGGGATAAGGCTATGTTCGTGAGGCTGGGATTGCAATGTAAAGTATTGAAATTATGTCATAACTGTAAAAGCTGGAGTCTCTCATATGATAAGTATGGCGTCCTATCAGTGTGGTGATTACAGTCGATACCATTGGGAGTAGCTGTTTTAAAGAATCTGAAATATCTGTTCAACTGCTGCAAACAACCGCTGCCACTCCTTCTCGTCCCTTAAGTGAACGCCATCCCAGTGACTTGCTGATATTGATCTTAGACATAAATGAAGCAAGCCTGAGCCAACGATAGCTGTCGTGTAATGAATTTTCTCAGGTTCCTTTAGTTCAGGGAGTTTTGGGGCGAGAAAATGGAATATATCTTGGCTTACTGCCTCTCGTGCGTCCGCTAGTATCTCAGTAATCTTGTTATTCTGATTCAGTTCCCAAGCCATGATTTTTTGAGCGATAGGCCTATTTCTTATCCCCGTAATGTAGTTCCTAAAAATTTGTGAGGCAATTGCAGCCGAACTTTCATTGAGATCAATCCCGTCTAAGATCTCATGAGAGCTAGGGAATAAGTCGCCACTTTTAGCAACGGCTTCAAGGAGGCCTTTATAACTTTTAAAGTAGCGATAAATAAGAGCTTTGTTAACCCCTGATCGCCTTGCAATCTCATTGACACCTAAGTTTGCAAAACCGTCCTCAGCCAAGATCTCAAGAGTTGTAGTGATTAAGGCCTGCTTTGTCTTTTCCTTATTGCGCTCTTTGGTCATATCGTTAACCACGTAGCAGTTCCTTAACATCGCGGCGGGGTGAGTGTCTGCCATCCATATGAATTGGTTTTCCAACCCTTAGAAGCATCTGTATTTTATGGCCTTGTTTGACTGCTAATCTCTTGTTAAAAGCTCTCTGAAGACCTTGCATTTCGTCGTATTCCTGAAGAATTTGGCTCAATGGATGAAGATATAGACCATGTTTTTGCGCTTCAAGCTGAAAGTCTTGGTAGAGTTTTCCTGCTTTAATCCAATCGCGGAAGTTCTGGTTAGGGGTTGAGATACTCACAAATTGTGGGGTTTGTTCGAGCTGATCTCTGAAGTGATCAAGACTGCTTTTGATCGTGTCTTGCTCATACCAGTTATCTCGACTAATGATAAAAAGACCGGCGAACCAAGCTTTTAATTCTGACATACTCGTATAGAGTGAAATTCCGTCCCGATGTTTTTCTATCTCACTCATGGTAAATCGAAACCATTTGAGGGATTCACCATGTTTCTTCTTCAGATTGGTTTCTATTTCCATAGCACGAAAACACTCCTTGCGTAAAATCCCATTATCCTTCGTTGGTAGCCAGCTAATTTCCATAGCGCTATTGCTAGGGTTTAGGCTAGAGATTTTGCGTTTAATATTTTCTGGAATGGCCTCAAGTTTGTAATGGGTTCGTATGGTTCGCCGTGAAAGAAGAGCCATCATAAGTTCTGGCGGTGCTTGCTCTGAGGGTTCTAAAGTTAGCCCGACGATGGGTTTTCCAGTGCGAAAATCGTCAACGTCTAGTTCTTCAAAGTTGGCTTTGTATCCGTAGCAGTTAGCAGCGTATTCTAAAGTCTTCAGCATGCAGCCAAAACCGATCATTATCTGGCGTTGGATAGGGTCGGTATGTGGTAGAAACCGTGATGAATCTAGGGCGATCGTAACTTTGTTTACTCCCACTTTATGAAATATCCAAGCTTGAGTGTTGTGTGGGTTTGTCGATGTCATTGCCAAGCTTAAAATTTGCTCAAGCAGATTTTTGTGGACTTCTAGTCCCCTACTTTGAGTGGAGGCACAGGCCGATGTTGCAGAAACAGACATCAACATGGGAGCAGCGAAACTAGATGTAAAGAATTGGCGACGATTCATGGGAAACTCCTTAAAATTTGCATCCTATGGATACATTGGCGAATAGGCCCTGATCATGTGCTTTATGTATCTCACCGTCTGCAAGTTCAAACTTGTCACCTGCAAGGCTGCTATTTAGGTTCGGCCAATACCGAAGGCTCGGAACAATAAGAAGCATGTTTTGCCAGGGTTGCCATTCCCAATAGAGGCCTATCCCTAAAGATCTTGTGATGTATTGAAAACTCTCATCACTATTTTTTCTATTAACTTCATAGTAATGCTCTTTGTATTCAAGCCGTGCGTTGAACTGTTTGCTGAGGCGATAGCCAATTCCACCACCTGTAGAGTAGGGGAGAAAAAGCTCTAGATTTTGATCATTTTCTGCTTCCGTTTGCGCTAAACCCCCGTGCGCCGCAAAATCGAGTGACCAACCATGTGAGTACTCGAAGATTAGATTCTCGGTTAGGTAATTTATCTCCAGATTACCACCGTTTACGACCAAAGGCTGGCTTAAACCACTAACGATATTGATCTCTGAAGCCCGGCTGTGAGTACTTAATAGAGTTAATAATAACAGATATTTATACATAATTCCTCCTTTTTTTGTAACTGACTGGTTACTTAAGTAACCTATCGGTTACTTCGCCGAAAACTTAATGGTCTTTTGGAAGAAAATAAGAAAATCGAGATGAGGTTGTTCGAGGCTGCTACATGCCGTGAGTTGATCAGCGTTTGGCGATTTGTAAGGTGAAAGCGCCTCGATAAGAGGTGTGCTTATCAGCCAAGTAGTATTCAAATATTTGTATCAATAGCGCATATCGCTGAATTGGTCTGGGTAAGCGGCCCACTCCTTGCGGTAAAAATTTCGGATCACGTCCCAATCTTGCTCTTGGTCACCCGTCACATCGAGAGAGGGGCCGATCCCGATCCGTCGATCCTTGAAATCGATAAAGGCGAAGGCAATGGGCAGACCACTTCGCTGGGCCATTCGGTAAAAGCCTTTTTTCCAGTGATTTGTGTAGCTTCGCGTACCTTCTGGAGCCAAGGCGAAACACATGGAGGGATCGTCTTTTAGGTGATTTGTAACAATGCGAATGATGTTATTATTTTTCTTGCGATTCACCGGCTTGCCGCCCATAGCGGTTAAGATGGACTTGAATGGGCCGCGAAACAAAGTGTGTTTGCCGATCCACATCACTGAGCCGAGCTTCTCCCACTTCATGCACAGAAATAGAAAATAGATAAAATCCCAATTTGACGTATGAGGAGCTACAATAATGATGGATTGACGGTCCGGGTAGGAGCCCTCCACCGTCCAGCCCGTCATTTTGAGGAGGAGGCTACCTAATTGCTTCTGAATCGACTTTACCAAAATGACAACCTATTTTAAAATATCTCATTCACTTAACGCCAGATGCTAGCGAACTCTAATCTTAAGCCAAAGGCCAGAGCCAAGAGAGTCAAATTAAAGTAAATTATTTCTTAAGTAAAAATATTTAAACTTTCTAGGCTTTTCCCACCTTGTCGCAAGAAAAGGCAAAGGTTTCAACGAGTACGTCCGAACAAAAGAGCATGTGAGGTTGGACGCCGTATGAGTCTTCTGCAAGAAATCCATGAAGGCTAGGTAAGTTCATTCATTTACGAGCGCAAGCTTTTTGCTTCAAAATAAAGCAAGACCAAATAAGCACATAGGGGAAAAATATGATTGCGATGAATAGCTCGTGGCGTGAGACCATGACAAAAACTGCTGTTGGCCTGGCTCTGGCGATTCCGGCTTTGATGTACTTCACCTGGCAGAGGGAAGGTGTACTCATGGCTGCTTTTTGCACCGTTTGTGCGATCAACCTCTTCTGTTTAGCTGCTATGAGAATGAGTTGGACCACCTACTTGAATCTAGCAGTTATTGCGCCACTCATCCTATTTGGAAGCTTCGTAGGATTGAGTACAGCTCCTTGCATGATTGAAGGTGTGGCGACCCAGTCAGCACTGTTTGTCAGCTACTCGGTGGGTGCTATGTTTCCTACCGCAGTTCCTGCTCTTGTCTACTACACTGCTAGCAACCTTATGGATCACTACCCGCTTCCTGATCTCAAAATCGACCTATTCCCCGCACCAGCCCAAAAGCCGGCGATGGCTTATGCCAGATTTCCTAATGGGCGACGCTAAGAGGAAGACGGTACTTACATTGTTAAGAAATGAAAGTAGGGGGTTCTCATAATGAGAGCCCCTCTTTGTTGTCCGCAAGAATTTGCTCGTTTCGCTATCACTTGGTTCCCGTCATACTGTGGCTTTAACAATCTGGAGGGACTTAGATGAACTCGGTCGATAGTATTGAAAGATTCATGAGTGGCTTAGAAAAGCGAAACCCAGGGGAATCAGAGTTCCATCAGGCGGTTGAAGAGGTTGCCAGGGATGTGATGCCGTTCGTTGCAGACCATGAAGCGTATCAGCAAGAAGGTATTCTTGAGCGAATGACTGAGCCAGATCGTATCGTGATCTTCAGAGTTTGCTGGGTAGATGATAAGGGACATGTTCGCGCGAATCGAGGTTATCGAGTTCAGTTTAATCAAGCCATTGGGCCGTATAAAGGAGGTCTCCGGTTTCATCCCTCGGTGAATCTCAGTATCCTAAAATTTCTGGGGTTTGAGCAGATTTTCAAGAATAGCCTGACTTCCCTGCCTGTGGGTGGAGCTAAGGGAGGTGCTAACTTTAACCCGAAAGGTAAGTCAGATCGTGAGGTGATGCGCTTTTGTCAAGCTTTTATGATGGAACTGCACCGCCACATCGGTCCTGATGTGGATGTCCCCGCAGGAGACATTGGTGTTGGGTCCCGTGAAATTGGCTACCTTTACGGTCAGTATAAGAGATTGGCCAATACCCACACCGGAGCAATTACAGGCAAGTCTATCGATTTTGGTGGAAGTCATGTTCGTAAAGAGGCTACAGGCTATGGCTGCGTATTCTTTGTGGAGAACATGCTTAACCATGTATCCGATGGGCTTGAAGGGAAAACTTGTGTTGTATCCGGCTCTGGCAACGTAGCGATTTATACCGCTGAGAAGCTCATAAGCAAGGGCGCTAAAGTTGTGACGCTTTCTGATTCCGATGGTTTTATCTATGATGAGAACGGTATTGATGATGAAAAGCTGGCTTGGGTTATCAAGCTCAAGATGGAGCGTCGTGGACGGATTAGAGAGTTTGCAGAGGAGTTTGGTGTCGAGTACATAGCTGGCAAAGGGCCTTGGGCTGTTCCCTGCGATCTTGCCTTTCCATCAGCAACTCAAAACGAGATAAGCGAAGAGGATGCCAAAACCCTAGTAAAAAATGGACTTCAGGGTCTTGGTGAAGGTGCAAATATGCCTGTTGAAAGATCTGCCGTGAAGGTGTTTCAGAATGCGGAGGTTTTGTATGCTCCTGGAAAGGCAGCCAACGCTGGTGGCGTGGCGGTTTCGGCTATGGAGATGACCCAGAATAGTATGAGGCTCTCTTGGTCTAGAGATGAGCTAGAGAGTAAGCTTCAGGGAGTTATGAAAAATATCCACGATAACTGTGTGACTTACGGCAGCAGCGAGCAAAACTCCAAAAAGGTGAACTACGTTAAAGGAGCTAATATAGCTGGTTTTAAGCGGGTTGCGGATGCCATGGTTGCTTATGGAGTAACTTGATTCCTGGAGCTTCAGTAAACGAAGTTGAAGTATTGCCTTACGCCCGCCGAGAAACGCAAAAATATTCTGCCAGTAAAGGAATGGTGATAGCAGGCAGCGCATGCTGCTCGAAACTCCAACGGCAATTTTTTCTGTGCTTTCGGCAGATGCGTTGGGCCCAAGGTAGATCGGCTCGCGAACCAGTCTTTGGTAACGCTTACTCAAACGCTTATTTTCAGGATTCCATGCGATGATATAATAAGGCCTGAAGGTAAGAAAAACTTTGGCAAGTAGGAAGAACCAAAAGAACACAGAAAACGCACTGCCACGCTTTTCTTTCTTAATCCAGGTAAGATTTGATTCTACTGCTTTCTTGTCAGCTTGATATTTCCCTCGCAGTTCTATCTGCTGCGCTGCTGGCAAGAAAGAGAAGGCGCGCAAAGAGGAAGTATTGATCGAAAAGCCGGCTACAATCTCGTCATGATCGACGAATATCCAAACGTCAGACTGGAGTGCGTAGGCATCTGGAATATTCGAACCCATGGCCTGATTGAAGGTCGCAAGAAGTTCCAGTTTCTCGTTTGAGTTGGCTTTTTTGACTTTTATCATAGGTTCCTCCATTACGGCCCTGGTTTGCTACGCCAAGGACAGGAAGAACATCGCCATAAAAATAAGAAATAAAAAATCGAATCTTAAAGTAAGCGTTCATTTTTCAACTCAAAGTGGGAATCGTAGTTTTTTGCTTTAGAGAAAAATTTTTGATTTACAAATAAGCAATGACTATGGCTATCTGTCAGTCGTAGGTCAGATTCAATTAATTCTTGTTATCAAGTAAGTTCAGTTTCAAAACGTCATTTTATCACGATGGAAAGTTTTAATTTGCACGTATAGAAAATAGATCATTCCAAAGCTGGGTATTTAGCTTCTAAGATTCCTGAGACTCCCTTTAGAAAATTCACTTGTTACCGAAAACTTACGTGTGCTTGGTGGTCGTGAACCTCCGGTTTCATAGGCATTCCGCTTGTTCATCGCGATGTGTTAGAAACTCTTGTTTGACGGGAGTCTTTCGTCGAAGCACGTTTCATATTATCAGGGGATCATAGCAATGGTAGAAATCACTGAATCTCAGTTAACGAGGGCTCATGACTCTCATCTTACGAAACAGCATCTGAAAACCTATGGAAAAGAGTATGTTGACTTCATCATCCAAGAGCAAAGCAAGTACTCTAAAGAGCACTTTCTTGTAGTTTTCTTTTTTGCATTGACTACCTACTACAATTATAGGTTTCTGGGCTCTCTCGCTCTGGTTTTTAACATTCCAGCTGTGCTTTTTACCTTATCCCTACCCTATGTGTTTTCGCATTTTGCTGACAAATCCTATTGGTATAAATATCTTTCAATCCTATATCTTGATATAGCAGTATTCTACTGCTGCCTTGTTACCGTATACTTTTCCATCATCTACCTCCGTGATAAAGAGATGGTTTTGCTAAATGCTCCCATACAAATGGCTCTTTTTATGGGAAGTTGCGTTAGCCTTCACCCCCACTTCGTGACAACTATCGCAAGAAACGTCCTTTTAACTGTCACCGCGGCTTTCATGTTGGCGGACTACAGTACTGACTACCTCATGAGAATTGCCCAGCAGTTTAACGTAGGATTTTTTATGGGCTTATTTTTTAGTTGGACCTTAGCTAATAGGCGAGTCAATCGTTTCTATATATTTTCCACTTCAAAAAAGAATCGAGAGCACACTATTTCACAGCTAAGAAAGATGGCCTTCTACCACCAAGCCCAAGAGATTGAGGCAGGGGAGTTGCTCGAAGAAACTCTTCCCGTAGGTCGTGGTCGTTGTTGCTCGATCACGGTCCAGATTGGGGGAGTTTTAGAAGATAATCATTACTGGGGAAAAGAATTTGAAGCCTTCCTTGCTAAGTGCCGAGAATTGATACTCCAGGGTTATACCACCAAGCTAACATGCTCTGCGTTTGAGGTCGGCTCAAACTATAATAGCTTCACATGCTGTGTTGATTTCCCATTTCATAAAGAAAACCAACTCCTATCAAGAGAGGAAAATACTTTGTTCTTGGCTTTAAAGTTTCAGGAAGCATTCCATGACTTCCTAGATAAAATAGGGGATCATCAATTTGAATGCAGTATGGGAATTTGCTGTGGTGAAGTGGAAGGCGACTTTAAGGGCGATGCCCAGAAGAAATATGTGGTAACAGGCCTTCCTATTGCTCGCTCTGCTGAGCTGACCTATCGAATCGAAGATATAAAATTGATCCACAACTCGACCCCCGAAAGCCATTCCTTTATCTTTATTGATAGAGATTTTTGGGATGGCCTATCGGCAACGAATCAGACGCTGTTTTTGAAGTGGGGCGATATCTTTTATCTCGATTCAGATGGACTTCGCGATTTTCGAGAAACAGCCTAAGAACGATTGTGTAGATGCTCAAAAGTCTGGGGTTTAGCATCTATTAAAGGGAGCAAAAACTATGATACTTCGTTATGCTTAACAAATACTCGTCACTGCGAATTGTACTATCACTTCGCATTTTTTAACCAAGCCTTGTCTCATAGGTTTGGCTCCCCTTAATACTTGCTCTCTACTTTGCCCTAGGGAGCATTCATCACTTTACCAGTTGAATACTCGACAAATTCCAGGTTGTCTGCATCAACCATGATATCACCGGTGCTATAAGCAAATGCTTCAACATTTACTGCACCAGGTTCCCTAGCATCGACGATACCTCCAGAGTAATTAAGAATGTAGAGCTGGTTGATCTTTTGATCGCCTTCGAGTTTGATCATACCGACTGAATAGTTTCTTACAATAACCGTATTTGCAAGTGACGGAACCTTACACGTGATGTCAACAGCACGGTGGTTGTCACAGTAATACTCCCCTTGGGAACCGGGTGTAGCTGTTTGCCTTTGTGTCTCTTGAGGCGAGACACTCTGGCTTTCCAGGTCGCTGCTTGCTTGCGCTGATGGCTGATTCTGTGCTTCTGTTCCCTTAGCCTCAAGAGCATCCTTATTTTCGATTCCAGGTACATGAACTTCGTCCTGATTCGGGATGGTCGGCCTAGAAACAGTCTCTGTAGCTCTTGAATGACTTATGTCTTGCCGATTACCGCTGTTTTTAGAATCCTCAGAGCCACCGCAGGCAGCAAGTTGGGTGGCGACACATGACACGAGAATCAGATGTCTGTACTTCATAGTTTGATCTCCTAATATATCCAGTTGAATTCGAAATTGCACTCATACCTAGCGAACTTTGTACCACACCCCTAAGGCTCTAAAACAAGGAGGAAAGATAGAATCGCGCAACTCTAAAGCAGGAATGTAGAGCGTCTTGGATCTTATGATAATTCAATGATTATATATATTTGTGATGTAATCTATCGCAGGGTGGGAGCGAGCCAGCGGATGTTCTGAAAAGTTTTCCGAATTAACAACGTAAATTCGGCATTTTAGGCAGTGGTATGTCCGCTGTGGTTTTAAATAAAGAAGCTCTTAGTCACCCGCTCTAGGGTTGGTCTAGAACCTCATAAATGGTACTAAGTTCTGTGCTGGAACCCACACGGCCACTACAAATCCTAGCACCTGGATCAATCAAACCAATGGTGAAGATACCATTGTTTTGGTAACGGCAAAGGTCAATCCTATTGAGTCCTTGAACATGGATCGGGGTTAGCTTCACAGCCAAATTAGAGGGCTCCCAATGGTAGAGTTCCCCCGGTTGTGATGGGTTGAGTAAGACATCGAAACCGCTGCTCAAAGCCAAGTCTCCCTCTAGAGTCCTGACGGTGCATGTCCATGGTGGTGACTCGATAGATAGGGTTCCAGGTAAATGGATGCCGACAGCGGCTGAAAATGCTCGGCAAGTATACAATGGAATGCTTTGCTGGGTACCAATGCTGTTGAGTGGCGTGAGGCGGTTCTGATCATTTGTATCTATCAAGCTATTGCTCAGCCACCCAGAAAATGTTGGCGAAAGCCCATGACCGTCATCCCGAGGCCATTGCTTCGCTTCAATGAGGATTCCATCGTTTTCAATTATGACGCCAACTTGGAGTCTGCTTAGGTCATCAGTGAATTCTAGGCTCGTCAACAGAGACGATTTGAATCTCACGTGATAGGGGTCACTTGGTGTTGTTCGTGTATGAACTGCGAACCCGCTCTGTGAAATGGTCCAGGTCATCTCACTGCCATTGCTAAACTCATCATAAAGCTGGTTGCTTTGGTTTGCTACTTTACAGGCTAACTCAGCGAGATCTGTTGGTTCAGATAGAATATTACAGGCTAGTTGGTAACCTGGAAGCGGAATATCGTCTTCTGATGGTCTGGTGGTGCCTTTTTGCTCTAAAGTTGAGGCCGTAGGACCATGTTCATCAGACAATTGGGGGCTGCCCTGGCAAGCTGAAACGAAAAATATAGATACCAACATTCTAATTGTTAAATTCATAGTAGTTCCTAAAGTATTCGTGCCATCCAATCAAGTTCGACCAAGCTTTCCCCAACTCCTAAAGCGTCTTGGCAAGTACCGCGGCTGAGTTTTAAGCTGATTGTTCGGTATTCCTCAAAGGTGAAGGCGGCAACATCATAAGCCCTAACACGCACAAGCCATCGAGAAAGCCCTAACCAGGCGAGCAGCTCTTTGTCGAGTTGCCTAAAGTCCCGAATAATGGCAATGGCTCCCCGAGCATGGTTTAGCCTTTGATCTAGTGGTATATTTTTGTCGTAGAGAAACTCTAAGCAGCTTATAAACTTAACGAGAGCTTGATACGGCTTAAGGCAAAAATTTCGATTCTTCTGCCAAGATGCGATTTTAGGTAGGGATTCAATCCAGTTCATGGAGGGAACCGCCCTAAGCCAAAGTTGAGTTTCAAGCAGATAGGATTCCTGATGATGGCTGGCATTGCGTTTTACTAATGCCAGCATGGATCTGGGATCACCGTCTTGGGCAAGGCGCAGGAGACAATCTTCCCACATGAGTTCGGTTTTTAACTCAGTGGATACAGACTTGCCATTCAAAATCAGCTTACATTGCTCAATCTTAGAAATTTGATTTGTGAGACGGTATACTTTGATTCTATTGATAAAGCATAACTCCCATGCTCGGCCAGTAAGATGGTTTTGAGCAGTTGTAAGGTATTGTTCTGCTAGGTGACCATTGCCATTGCGAAAGCTCTTCAGGCCCATTCCTAGAAGATGGTACGGGTTATCCCGCGAGGTTTCATAGTCAAAGCGAGAAGCAAGAGCCTTTTCCCAGCAAGCGTCCAGCATCTTGCCTTCTATAAGGTGAACTTGACTCATAGCTGAAAACAAATCTGAGTACAAATGACTCAAAAGGGAGCTGCGTGGCTTGACACGATTAATTCTTAGAAGACCGTGGCCGATTTCTTCCAAGTTACTGACTTGCTTCGGTCGTAGCCCACCCATTCGGGCGTGATGATAGAGAGCGCTAACCACATAGATGAAGCGCGAGAGCATGGATTCAGGGTCGAGGTTCTGATCGAGTTCGGCTATTCTCGTGAGAATATGACTCAGCCTGGCCTGATCACCATCGTTGGCCTGAATCAGGTCTAACTTATCTTTGATCCGTAATTTTTCGGAAAGAACTTTTTTTTGAGTCCAATGACTGCGAACTCCCATCGCTTCACCGCTAGATTTTCGTTATTGATTTTTAGGAGCAGCAAGATTGGTTCCAGATAATCACATTTATGTGAGTAGACTAAACTATCGCAATGATGAATTTTTCTTGAAATGATGTTTGATAAATGTGGAAGTGTTTAGACAGTTTTGGATTGGATTTTGACAAGTCTCAATAGAGTATGCTTTTTAAGCAACAAGAAATCATACTTTGCTATAATTTATGATTATCATGGACGAAACGAGGCTCAATTTGAATTATCATCGGGCTTTCTCTTAGTTCGAAGGCTTCGCACTAAGGAGCCAGGCCGAAGGACTCATCTTTACCACTAGACTTTGATCAATGAGGAATATCAGGTCTCCATCCCCGATACCCTCAAAGCCAATATAATGACCTCCTTGCTTTGGGATGTCTCCCAAAATAACTTTTCTGAGCATCTGATCACCTCGCCTGAGGGTGATACTGTGATTTTTGTCTAAACCATAATCAGGCCAAGCACTAGCTTGATCACTAACGATACGGATCATTTTTACAGCCATTAATAGATCAAGAGCCTGCAAAACCTTAGCAGCATCAGCGGGTCCCGTCTCTGGCTCTTGAACTTGCCAGGTCTGATCAGTTTTCTTCAGAAAAATTTTTTCGGTCTGAGACTCAAAAGTGATTGAATCGATTTCAAGAAACTCTTTTTCTGTGACCAAAGGAAAGTAGGTATAGGATTTCGGTTTGGACAGCTGGCTCTGTAGGTAAAGATACCCGAGGATTGAGAGAACGATCAATAAAAGGCTTTTTATAAATTGCATGGGCTTTCCTCCCCCACTATGATGCAGTATGGAGTTGAGGTTTCTTCCTATTGATATAAATTCGCTTATAGCTAAACCAAAGGGTGGATGCGAACCATAAAAAAAGTGGCATCGCCAAGACGTTTATCGCTATCAATCTTGCTTTGATGACATCGATAAACCCTTGTTGCCTGATTCGTAGCTGTCGACGCTCAAGTTCTAGAGCTTCTATTTCCTGCCTCAGATTTTGAATCTCCTGCCTCTGACCCACATCAACGGTCACGCGATCGCCATTGGTTTGGGACGCTTCAAGCTTCTTTACTTGTGCCAGAAGTTTACTCCTTTTTATAGCGAGCTTACGATCGTCTCTCCTCCAATCTTGATGAAGCTGCTTCTCAATGGCGGTAAGTTTGCTCAAAGTCCGTGGCTTGCTAGTAGGAATCCTGACATCCAAAAGGCGGGTATCGCCACTGACAAAGTCGATCGCATTTTCAATGAAGGGGATATTATCATTCTCCTGAACCAAAATCCGTTGACCATTGATAACTGTGTCTCGAATTAGGTGACGATCAGCGAGTAGGTCGACATCGGCTATAATAACAGCTGCCCCAAGAGCCGATGTTTGGTTTGAAACCTCAGGACTAAAAGGGAAGTTTCCTTGAACATAAAGGGCCAAAGACCTCTTCTGATTGTCTCCTTGAAAGCTCAGGCTGAGGCGCTCTGGATCAGAGAGAGGGGAAAGCATGGCCCGCATGACTCCGGATTGATGACTTGTTTGCAATAATGGTCTGATGTTAAGTTTTTGGTGTGGACGCCATACCAAGTGCCCAGGTTCGAAAAGCATCACTTGGTCAAGACTCTGGGTCACTGGCGTTTGTGAGTCCATCTGTTCAGAATCCAAAACCAGAAAGTAGGGGTAGGAAAGGCTCGCACCCTGATAGTTTATCGTCTGAGCGAGCGACAAGTCGCCAGTGACCTCTTGATCAACAAGCTCGATATGCCAATGCTTGAGCAGCTCGTTGAGGTCAGATTGGGTAAAGCCCTGCGGCTGATCGGGGGGAGCAAAGCGAGCTAGCGGATCTAAAAACATCACCAATCGCCCTCCGCCAGCCATATAGTTTTGGATCGCGGTGATGGTGCTACGCGGCATGTTCAGAGGATGTACGATGAGCAGGGTTTGGATTGACTCAGGAATAGCATTGATATCCAAACTCAATGGTTTTAATGTAAATCGCTTTTCTAAATGAGAGGCAATCACCCAGCGGGGGCCTGGAGTATTCTCACTGTAGAAGCCCTGTTCGGGGGTTGGTAGGAGCGGGAGTGACGATATAATACCTAGAGACGGTTTGCTAGCATATTGCATACTAAGGATTTGGGAGCTTAACTGATATTCAAGTTGCGATGACTCGCGTGCGTCCAAAAAAGGTATCACAGCCTCCTTGGGGCCGCTTAAGAAAACAAGACCGCTAAAGTACTCTTGGCTGCCTTTGATCTTAATGGGTTTGACTCCATAGCGTAGAGCCCATCGTTCTTCGTTGGAACCTGGGAACGGATCGATGATTTTGATGCGTATCGTCCCCTGACTGTTCGTTTCATATTGCTTCAATAGCTCAGCCACACGGCGGGAAAACCTTTCTATGGCATAGGGCATATGACTCAAAGACGATGAATGGTAGTAGTGAATCTCAAGCTCATCTTCAAGGTCTTCTGCGATTTGCAGGCTCGCTTCAGATAACGTGAAATTTCTATCAGAGCTAAGATCAATAGCGAAATCAGTCAGCTGGCTAAAAACAAGGGTCAGAAAAGCTATTGCAGTCAGGATCAAAGAGTCTTTCTGGCTGAGCTTGGTCATAAGCGATCCCTGTTCCGGCGGAGGCTGATAATCGTCGCTGAAAGCCCGAGTAGCGTGATACTTAGAAAGAATCCGATATCGCGACCGTAGAGCACACCCTGTGTTAAGTTTTGGAATCGATGAAGGATACCAAACTCTCGAAGCCAAACGATCAGAGATGCGGGTAAGAAATCACCTAGCCAGGCTAGGAAGCCTGTCCAGCTTGGCAGCAGCAGAGCCAGCTGAAAGCACAGACTTAGGATGAAGCTTAGGACCTGGCTTCCGCTGAAAGTAGATGCTAGCTGTGCGAGGCTTAAAAAGGTCCCTGCCAATAGCCAAGCTGCTAGATAGCCAGAGAATATCGTGCCGTAATCAGGCTGACCTAGATAGGCGATGCTTGCAATCAAGGGCCACGTGAAGCCTAGGCCAATAAGCAGTAAGAACCACGACGCTAAAAATTTTCCAATTACAAGTTCCATCAGTGTCACTGGCCAAGTGAGGAGCAGCTGGATGGTTCCTCTCTGTCGCTCCTCTGCCCAGAATTTTATGCCTATGGCTGATGTAAAAAAACTGAGGACCCAAGGCATGAATTGGAAGAAACTGGCAAGATCCGCCTGGTTGCGATCGAGTATACGTCCTAAAAAAAACGTTGCACTATTGATCATTAGCAGGAAACTAACAAGAATCACCATCACCAGAGGTGAACGGCCAAAGTCCAGAAACTCTTTCTTGGTTATGGCTAAAAAGGGCATCAAGGTTTCGAGCCCTCCTGAGTCAGAAGATTAAAGACCTCATCCAAATGTGGGGGATGGATCTCCATGGCTAGAGGTTGGGGAGATAGTTGACCCAATAGACGGATCAGTTCTGGGGGCGCGCCAGAGATCAATCCTGTTACTTCGGTCTCATGAGATACCAATGAAAGGAAATTCTGATTCCTAAGAGTGTCCATGGCTTTTTCTGCACACCGGTGGTTTTCAAAGCTGAGCTTGAACCGACTCTTCAAGCCTAAGTCCCTAGTCAGCTCTGCGATCGATTGATCCGCAACTTTTCTACCCCGATGGATCATGATCACTCTTTGACAAAAGTTGGCCAATCTTCCTAAGTCGTGTGTGGAGATGAGTATGGTTTTACTATGGCTAAGTTGCTTTATAAGGTTGACGACCTCTTGGGTCTGCCTTGGATCGAGCCCATCTGTGGGTTCGTCAAGGATGAGTAGCTGCGGATCTGGTAAGAGGGCTAGAGCCAAGCCCAGTCGCTGGCGAAAACCTTTCGAAAGGCTCAATACCGGTTGATACCACACGTCTTCAAGGGATAACTGCAAGGCGAGCTGGTCGTATCGTTCCCGTCGCTTTGAGGGCGATAGACCCCGTAGATCAGCAAGAAAGTTGAGGCTCTCGAAAACAGTGAGATCTTGATAAAGAGGGCAGTTCTCAGGCAGGTAGCCTATTTCCCGCTTTAGGTCGCGGCTTTGAGGTGTGAAATCATGATCTAGGATCGTGATCGTACCTGAGTCAGGATAAATGGAGCCGGTGATCATTTTCATGGTTGTAGATTTTCCAGCCCCATTGGGTCCGATCAAGCCCACCACCTCGCCAGTTCGAACTTCGAAGCTCAGGTCCTTAACTGCAGCGCAGAGTCTATAAGTCTTACAGAGCTGCTGAGCCCGAATCATGGTGGCTCCCCTGAAAGTTTTAAATATCACTTTCCTAATATCTTACACTAAGGCTGGCCTCAAAACTGCCTATCATTTCATTGTGCTTCGATGTCATTTCGCTTCAGTGCTCTCTAATCCAGTTCTGATAAACGGGGTCGCAGCTAAAAAGCGCGGCCTTAGCTATTCGATGCTGCAATAAATAGGCATCTCAGAACTGCGATAGTCGTCATATATGATCGAGGTATCACATCGAGCGACTTCGTCCCTCGATGTGATCTTGTCCATGACAAAGTCTCGCAGATGGTGCGTATCTCTTACCATCACGTGGATCAGGACATCATTGACGCCGGAAAGGTGATAAAACGCACGAACCTCGGGCTGAGATTGGAAGTAGGCAGTCAGTTGGTAGAAGATGTGTCCTGAGTGAATGTTTAAGGTGATCGCAATCATCGCCTGAATTCCTACACCAACGGCGTCTGGATCTATTTCCGCCAAGAAGTTTTTCAAAACCCCCTGGTCGATTAAATTGCGAACTCTTGCCAGGCAACTGGACGGTGCTAAGCCTACGATTCCAGCCAGCTCTTTATTGGAAAGACGTGCATTATTCTGCAAGGCTTTGATTATTTGAATATCGGTGCGGTCCATCTGGGTATTTTTCCCTCTAATCCGAATATAATTCGATTTACATCGCTAATGTTAGCATAATATTATCCGATACGTCTAATAAACTGAATGATGAGCGAGTCATGGATAGTATTTTGAAACAGCAATCGAGCCTTTACGACCAGGCGATGTCCCGGCTAGATCAGCTCTACGCCACACTAGAGCGAGAGAACGAAGCCTCTATGGGATACCCTGTAACCAAGGGTTTTGATTACTCAAAACTCTATCGATTTCTGAAAATTCCCCTCAACAACGTGGGCGATCCATTTCAATCCGGAACCTATAAAGTTCACTCTCATCAGCTTGAAGTCGAGGTCGTCGAGTTTTTTGCAGACTTATTCCGGGCGCCTCAGGATAACTACTGGGGATATGTGACCAATGGAGGGACTGAAGGGAACCTCTTTGGAGTCTACACGGCTCGAAAAAAATATCCAGACGGCCTTGTTTACTACACAGATGCCGCCCACTATAGTATTCGCAAGAACATCGATATCCTAGGAATGGAAAGTGTGCTGGTTGAAACCGGAGCAGATGACATTATCGACCTTGCTCATTTTGAACAAGTTGTCGACTCGTCTAGACCAGCGATTGTGGTTGCCAACATCGGTTCTACGATGCGAGAGGCCAAGGATGATATCAAGGCGATTCGTGCGACCCTTGAAAAGCGGGGACTCAAGGATATCTACATCCATAGTGACGCTGCGTTGTGTGGTGCCATAGCCCCCTTTCTAAAGGAACGGCCGCATTTTGATTTCGCCGATGGCTGCGACAGCATCGCTGTGAGTGGGCACAAGTTTATTGGCTGTCCCATGCCGTGCGGCGTGGTGGTTTGCAAGATCGATAATGTGGAAACCCAGTCCCAGTATGTTTCCTACATCGATGGCTTCGACCATACGATTACGGGTTCCCGTAATGGTATTACCCCAGTGTTTCTTTGGTACCAACTCATTTCGCTGGGCAAGGCAGGTCTTCAGGAGCGTGTGGAGCGGTGTCTTAGCCATGCCGCCTATGCTGAAGCTCGTCTGAGAGCCCTGGGCCTTGATGTGATGCGCAATAGAGACGCTATTACCGTGGTATTTCCGAAGCCCAGCAGCGAACTCATAAGCAAGTGGCAGTTAGCCTGCCAAGGCGATATTGCACATCTCATATGCATGCCGAACATCAGTCTTGCGCATATCGACGCCTTTTTGTCTGATATGTCTCGGGCTCAGCCAGGGTCTTAAGGTTCAGCTTACAAAATAACTAGATCCATCAGGCTACACTTGCCAAAGATTATGGGCGATTGTAGCATGGCCGATCAAATGGCGATGCCAGTATCTGAGGGGAGTCTGGCGTTACTATCATAAGGAGTACGATCCGTGAGCAACGGGACAAAAGCCATATGCTCGCGTCACGACTCCGACAACCCCCCTCATGTAGGCACAAAATTCCTAACTTTGAAGCACCATTAAGGGACAGCTCAGCTATAATATGCTTAGGCAGAGACTACCTTGATTCGTGATGCGATCCTTAACGTGGAGCCTAGTGAAGTCATGCAGTTTAAAAACCTGATCGATCAATTTCAACATGCCTGCCGCGAGTTTGGCAACCGGCCACTATTTGGGACAAAGGTCTCTGGTTCTTATCAGTGGCGAACATTTGATGATTTTCGAATGGATGTCGAGAAGCTTCATGCTCACTTTTCATCTCTTGGTCTAAAAAAGGGCGATCGTATCGCTATAATCTCCCGCAATTGTCCCGAATGGGCGGCGACGGTGTATGGCGCACTCCATCAAGGAGTGGTTTATGTCCCCATGTACGAGAACCAACACCCTGATGAGTGGGACTACATCATAAAAGATGCAAAGCCCAAGGTTGTAGTCGCTTACAACGAAGAGATCCTGGCAAAGCTTCCACGTCAAGACTATGATTTCGTCAAAGAGTATATTTATATCGATCCAGCCAAGGCTAGCGATGAGGTTGCAAGCTATCGCGAGATTCTTAGAACGACAAAGGCTAAGGCAGAAACTGTAGATATTGCCCCTCGGGATCTAGCTGGCTTAATCTACACATCTGGCACTACAGGTCACCCCAAAGGTGTGATGCTTTGCCATGAGAACATCATTGTGCAGTGTGATTCCATCCAAGCGACTCTTGATATTCGCCCCACGGACCGATCTTTGGTGATCTTGCCTTGGGCTCACATCTATGGCCAAACCTGTGAACTTCATTCCCACTTTAGGTTTGGCTTTGCCAGTGCTTTCGTGGAAGACTTTACAACCATTCAGGCTAACATCCAAGAAGTGAAGCCAACCCTTCTTGTCGGTGTGCCGCGGATTTTTCACAAGGTCCACGACGGTATTGCTGGCAAAATCGCTGCCAAACCAAAGATCATCCAGAAGCTTTTCGCCAAAGCTATTGAGATCGGTCACCGCCGGCTTAACGAGTCTATTAGTGTGATTGATCGCTTAATCTACAGTCTCGCAAGTGTGCTCATATTTAAGAAAATCAAGGGTAACTTGGGTGGTGAACTCCGCTATTGCATCAGTGGTGCGGCGGCTTTACGAAAGCCGACCAATGAATTTTTCCACGCACTTGGCTTGCCTATTTATGAGGGCTATGGTCTCACTGAAACAGCTCCTTTGATTTCGGTCAATAACCAGAAATACAACCGCATAGGCTCAGTAGGGCGAACATTCCCACATATAGAACTTACCTTAGAGCATGTTGAAGGTTGCGAGAAAAACGAGGGGGAGATTGTTGTCTCTGGCCCAGGGGTCATGCTCGGCTACTACAAACTTGATGAAGAGACGAATAAGGTCTTAGTTGATGGCAAGTTTCACACTGGAGATATTGGTCGCCTAGAAGATGGTTATCTTCACATTACGGGGCGGATCAAAGAGCAGTATAAGATGGAAAATGGTAAATATGTGGTACCGGGGCCAGTTGAAGAGGAAATCTCTATGCATGCCTTGATTGATAACTCGGTTCTTTACGGTGAAGGTCGATCTCATAATGTGCTTCTTGCTCAGATCAATCAGGAGGAACTAGTCAAGTGGCTTGGAGAGAAAGAGCTCAATATGACGGCAGAGGAAGCGATTCATAATGCTTCCACAAAGCAAGAGTTGACAAAAGATATCCTCGGCATGATCAAAAAAGCTAAGAAATATGAAAGGCCTTCGGATTGTCTATTCACCCTTGACGAGTGGACTACAGACAATGGGCTTTTGACTCCCTCGATGAAAGTCAAGCGAAAGAAAGTCTTGGCTCTTTTCAAGGAACAGATTGAAGAGCATTTTCAAAGCTAGTTTTACTGTGGAAAATCAAGATTTAAAAGAGCGCTTCAATGTAAGCGCTCTTTTCTGTTCCGGCTCAAGTCATAGGCTTAGCCACTCATAAGGTAATTTTTACTGTCCATTTCCGTAGTACCTTGCTGCCATGAAACTTTCAGAATTGTTCCTCGGTCGAGCCCCTCTTCAAAATGAAGGCTCGCACCGAGATCTAGAGCCGCATTATATATCGCGGTTGTCCCTATGCCATGGCCAGATGATTTGCTACCTTGATCGCTGGGCACTGTTGAAACTTGATCTTTAAATAGCAGCTCAACGAGATTGATATTCTGGGGATCCATGTTCCGTTTAGCACAAATATTGTGAATGGCTTGCCAGTCGAGTCCCGATCCGTGATCTTTTATTACCAGAGATCTAGTCGTATCTTTTGCTATGAACTGGATCTCAATAATTGCGTTACGAGTTTTAGCTGGTAGTTGGTCAAGTTTTAGAAGGTATCCATGGTCAATACCGTTATTTATTCCGTGTATCAAAATTGTCTTCAGACAATTCAATTCCTTGGTGCTAAGGGGTTGCCAGTGAAGCTCAATTCTTGAAATCAAATGTAAGCCTTCTGCCTGAAGACGGTTCCAGCTGTCTTTAAGAATTGGCCCTATAATCTTTAGAAGTTGGGAGTTGCCGTAGCTGGATTCGTAGCTAGAAAGTCTGCTCAATACTGCTTTTAGAGACTTCAGCTCTTGATCAAGTTGTTCAAGTAATTTAGATGAGTGACTACTATTTTCAATGATAGATCGCTCAAGATCATGAAAGATATTTTGAACGCCTTCAAGGTGAAGATGGCGAGCCTCTCCTTTCAACGTATGAATGGTCGTCAATGATAACTTGGTGTCGCGAGGTAAGCTGGAGCGGATGTCCTTGATCTTGCCATCAAGTGATGAGATGTATTCGATGCCGTCACGGCCTGAATTCAGCACAGCAATCACTTTATCCTTTTCCACTAGCTGGGCCTTAAGGTTAACAAGGTTGCTAGCATCACGGATAGAAATGATGATTTCCTCAGTTTTGCCATACACTATCACTGGGTCCCAGAAGAGAATATAGCTATTCTGGGATATTATTGTTTCGGGTGGGAAGTGATGCTTATTCAACTCCCATGATAGTTCATCTTCACCCAATGAAGATTTAAGAGCTTCGAATATGCTATTCACTGTATCTGAACTAAAGCCGAGGTGATTGAGTAATGAGGGAATGGAGAGATTTTGAGGATCGCTACCGAGAATCTTCTCTGCAGCTTGGGAATGAGCTGGAAGTAGGGTTAAGCGCTTACCGATTCTAACTATGCCCTCATCGATATGACTTAGAACCTTTTCAAAGTTTGCGGACTGAACCCTCAATCGTTTGGATTGCTGTTTTATGACTCTATAAGCCTTTAAGGTGATGATCAAAAATATCAGCAGTAGCAGGGAAATGATAAGGACAGCATAAAGTAGCTTTTTGACTTTATCGGCAAATTCAATCTTCTCATCTTTGAGACGATTTTCATACTCTAGACGGCGAAGTTCTAGACGAGATGCTGATCTGCCGATTCTATTGCGATATTCGGGTTCAATGCGATCAAGATACATAGTAACGAAATTTCTAAGGGCTGCCACTTCAATCTCAGTATCTCGATACTCTAAAAGTCTTTTGTTAACATCGATAAGTACCTCAAGTGACGTCTCAGGGTCAAGGTGTAAGCAGTCTGTTAGCGAACGATCTGGCTGCCACTTTCTGACCGTGAGTGCATGGTAGCAAGCGAAGTACTTCTTGCGAACAGTGTGTTTACTTTTTGCCTTGTTCGCATGGTCCAGAAGTTCTTTTGCTAACGAAACGTTTCCAATATAGGCAGCTGAAAGGGCGCCGAAGCTTGCTGATTCGAACTGCCAACCTTCTTCTTGCATAGCTCTTTGAAAGAGGGGTATGGCTTCTTCATATTCATTAAGATGTAAGGCATAGGCAACACCAATGTTATGAGATGCCATCGCAATGTCTCTTCTCAGCTCCTCCTTTTCACCGCTGCTAATGATTAGCTCTCGACTCCGTTTCTTTGAATATTCTATAACCTCCTGTAGCAGGTTAATTCCCTTTTGGATAAGGGCTTCATCCCCATGAATAATATAGATCGTGGCAATGTTATATTTAATAAGGATGCTTTTACTTGACAGTTTACTCCCAGCATAGGATAAGGCTTTCTGATAGCTGTCCAGTGCTTCTCCCGTGTCGCCAATGAGGGACTGAAACCACCCGAGGCCTGCATAGGTAGTGATAATGTCGTTGTCACTTCCATAGTCAAGAGCATCTTCCAGGATAAGCTCCATTTCAGCAACCAACTGCTTATTATCCTTTTTGCCCTCAAAGGCATCAACGCATGAGATTCGTGCGTAAAAGTCATCCGGGAAAGGGCGAAAGCTGGAACAATTTTTAGCAGCTTTATTGAAGTCATTGAGGGTAATTGCTCGATCTATAGATTCTCTTTTCTGAAAGTACTCTCGTTCCCATACAGTGAGCTTATTGGTATTGGATAAGATCCAAGCTAGACGCTCTTCATAGCTATAACTGTCATAATCCTGGGGGAACTTCTCTATTCTTATCTTGTTGAAACTTTCCGTGTGGCCGTAGGCCACAATAAACATGGAATAGAAAATCCAGAGAAGGCTAAAACTTTTTATCTGGTTTCCACGTATGATCATTCAAAGTTCCATTTCTTGAACTAAGTTTGCTATGTAGCTCATAATCATCATATTTCGATGTAGTGGCTTCACTATGAGAACACTTTTTAACTCGCCTGCCTTTCAACTGCTTTGACATCGGTGATGGCAAGTCGAAAATAGAAACATGTATTGGGAAACGAAGTGTCGATACCAAATTCCCCATCGTGCTGTTCTATGATTCTGCGACAGAAGCTTAAGCCCATACCAGTGCCTTCCCCTTGACTCTTCGTTGTATAGAATGGTGTCATGATCTTCCGCTGGATGTCTCGGGGAATTCCTTGGCCACTGTCAATAAAGCGGACGAATATATGATCTCCAGGATCTTCTCGATGAGCTTCAATTCTGATCCACTTTTTATCAAGTGCGGCGACAGCATCAATCGCATTAGAGATAAGGTTGATCATAACCTGTGTTATCTGGACCTCGTCACAGTTGAGGCGAATACTAGGGTCGATTTTGGGTTCCTCTAGGTTTACTTGATATCGCCTTAGCTTTTCACGAGTCATTTCAACAGCGGTTTGTATCATACTTTGAAGTGGCTTCACCTCTCTCTGACTCTGGTCACCGCTATGTGCCATACGTTGCACGTTGGTAATGATTTTACTAACCAACTCAACAGTTTTAAGGATTTGTTCGGTGTGGCGAATACACTCATCATGGGTGAGTTTACCGTTGGATGCTCGGGTCTTTAGTACCAACGCTTTGCCTGCGATTGCAGTTAGTGGGTTCTTGATCTCATGAGCAATGCCGCTTGATATCTCACCAAGTAGCATCAGCTTATTGCTGGCTTCAGTTTTTTTCAGATATTCAATATTGAGCCTTTGCTCGGTGACCTGTGACTCCATGTTCAAACGCTTGTCAAAGTTTCGTTTCCTAAGGTGATTCAAGAGAGTTGTAAGGCTTGAAATCATCAGCAAGGTAGCTATCGCATTGATCGTGGTGAGGGTTGGCATCTCTGCGAGTTCGCATAAGTAATAGCATGCAACAGCAATGCCTAGGACCCATAGGATGTTCGTCGGGCGATTAAAAACCGTAACGATGTAGATTGATAGAATATAGAAGAACGAGACAGTTACAAATGTGTGGAAGATTCCTGGATTCCGCAATGGAACACTTATCAGGAGAACGGTGCTAGCAATTACGTAGGCATGGGCAGCTAGCCGATACCGAGTAGTGCGACTGAGGAGGTAAATGACTGAAATACCAGCTAACCATAGCCAGCCTAGAAGATGAGCGTTGGTACTGGCATCTGTTCCGGCGGTCATATGATTCAAGATGTTAGTCAGGAAAACAAGAACCAATGACACAAAAATGAATCCAGATGACAGTTGGGCTACTTGATGATCTGAGTCGTTCAGGTAAGGGGAAGGTCGGAAGAACCAGGTCAGGATAGGCTCAAATTTAGCGAGTAATTTCTGCATCATATCTTGTGGCTATGGACCTATTTAATAGGGTTTCCTAATCCAAACTTCGTATCGGTCCTGTAGCGTTAAAGTTGATCTCCTTCAGGTCAGAGAATTCAATTAGATATGGGCAATCAGGGGCGGGTTCTGTGATGGGTGAAACTTGTAGTTTGGCCGATCCAGTGGCTAGAGTTACTAGGCATATTCGCGCTAAGATTCTGCCGACTTCTAGCCGATGCCCTCTGTGACTCACTGAAAGAAGGCTGCATGGCATATTTTGAAAAAATAAAACTTGCACCAGGCTTGTATTGGCTAGAGGTTAAAGATGCCAACCTTCGCATCCTATGTGGTTGCCCTTCTGATTCAGTCAAGTTTATGTTAAAGCGTGGCCTCATCAAGCAAATGGAGAGTCACGGGCTGGCATTTGAATCAGGCCCCAATGCCATTCTGTTGAGTGATCTTTCAATTCAAAAGGGTGACTTGTGCAACCTAGCTGAGTTTCCAATTCTACAGATGTTTTATCGACAAGGCTTTTTGATTCCTGGCCATATCAACAACACTGGCCAAAAGCCTCTGCTTATAGGCACCAGACAGCAGGTAAGAGATCAGCTTGAATACATCTATCGTGGTAACTACGGTTTGACATCTCTTGATGAGTTGACTGCAACAGGCCTCGACAAGGGCTTGGCAAGTGAAATGATGAAGATAAAAATCCACTTTGCATTCGGTCAAATCTGTCATCCAGAAGAGTTTTTGGAACTTTGCTACTTGGACCAGGGTGTTAGCGACTTGCATCACGGGGTGCAAGTCAAGAGGCTAGGATTGAACCACTACGAATTTAAGTATCAAAAGGAGTCGATTCAGGTTGATTTGAACTTGCAACCCGATGAAGAGTATAAATCCCCCCTTGCGCAAAACCCTCTATTTTTGAGAGATCAATACTTCTCAGTGATTCACTCAGGTGAAGGCGATGGTTGGGATGTTGAGCGAGGGAGTATGGGCAGTGTTTTAAATTTCGATGGTCATTACTATTTAGTTGACGCTGGTCCTAATATTGATTTTATCTTGCAGAATCTCGGGATCAGCATGGCCTCAGTAAAGGGAGTTTTTCAAACTCATGGTCATGACGACCATTGTGCAGGCCTTACCTCTTTATTTCACTGCCATCGTCGTTTAAAGTTCTTCGCAACCCCGTGGGTCCGTGCCTCAGTCTACAAGAAGATGTGCGCTCTGTTAGGTATTTCTATGGAACAACTGTCAAATTTTTTTCAGCCACACGATTTGGAAATGGATGACTGGAATCGTGTTGATGGCTTGGAAGTCAAACCAAGCTATTCTCCGCACCCTATTGAAACGACAATTTTTAAATTTCGTCTACTCTGGGAAGGAGGTCATCGAACCTACTTTCACCTTGCCGATATTTCATCTTACGATGTCATGGATACCATGGTTCATAAGAAGGTGATTGATCCAAGTTTATTGGGTAAGATTAAACAAGAATACCTAGAGCCAGCAGATGTTAAAAAGATTGATATTGGCGGCGGTATGATTCATGGCAATGCGGTTGATTTTAAGTATGATCGATCGAAACGGGTAATTTTAGCCCATAAAGCAGAGGCGCTGAGTAAAGATGAGAAAGAAATTGGCTCTTCGGCTCCCTTTGGAAGTGTTGATATACTTGTTCCCAGCCAGAGTAAATACCCTACTAAGAGGATTGAAAATTTTCTCAGGCAGTACTTTCCTATGGTTCCTCTCGAAGAGTTTCGAAGCTTCTTACAGTGCCCTGTGGAAACAAAGGTAGCGGGGAGTATTCTTTTCCGAGAGCGTGATGCCCCCCCCTTTATCAATCTTATTGTATCTGGGGTTGTAGAGCGTATCACTGCAGATCACCTTACTAGTCAACAGCTACTGGCTGGATCTATAATTGGTGATGCACCATTAGTGGATATCGCTGAAAATTATACTTATAGGGCTATCAGCTACGTTCAAACCTCTCAGATTCCAAAGGATATCTATAGGGAATTCATCTCGCGCTTAGACCTTAAGCCATATCTTAAGGATCTGTATCAAAAAGGTCGAATTTTATCGAAAACAGAAGTTTTTTCACAAATTGCACCTTCAATCCACTACTCTGATACGATTCAGGAGTTGGGCATGTTAAGAGTGAAGCCCGATGTTAGCTTCGATAAGCAGATCAGTGCTCACGGCCCCTGCTTAGTTATTCTAGAAAGTGGAAAGATCTATATGCCAGAGATCGGTGAGAGCTTAAGTCAGGGGGATTTTTGCTGTGAAGACTGGGTGGCAACTGGTCAGCGGCAGAGACGGCTAGAGGTTGTTGAAGAAAGTCGGATTCTCACAATTCCGGCACATGTAGTTCAGGCAGTTCCTTCTATCTATTGGCAGGTTATAGAAAAGCATCAATGGCGTCAGCGTTTGATGGATTGTCGCAAAGATTTACAAAAGATAGCCTAGACTGAAGCCTAGGCTATC
Source organism: Pseudobacteriovorax antillogorgiicola (assembly GCF_900177345.1). Lineage (NCBI taxonomy): Bacteria > Pseudomonadati > Bdellovibrionota > Oligoflexia > Oligoflexales > Pseudobacteriovoracaceae > Pseudobacteriovorax > Pseudobacteriovorax antillogorgiicola. The sequence continues at coordinate 17,050 of NZ_FWZT01000024.1, read as the reverse complement.
ACTGACCCTAGTAGGCGTCAGCTTAGAATCTGAGGGCGATGATGGTCATAGTCGTGTGTGGTGAACACTTCGTTCAACTCTAGCTCCAAAGAAAGCGCTTTCGAAATAACATCCTCGATAGTATCAGCAAAGTGGAACTTGACATCCTTCTTAACCTCCTCAGGAACTTCCCGGAGATCTTTTTGATTTTTACTCGAAAGAATAATTGTATCGATACCAGCTCTGTGTGCAGCGATTACTTTTTCCTTAATCCCGCCTACGGGCATCACTGCACCCCGAAGTGTCAGCTCACCGCTCATAGCCAGTTTTGGTGACACGAGGCGATGGGAGAGAAGGGAGATGAGCGAGGTCACCATTGTAATCCCTGCCGAAGGCCCGTCTTTAGGAATTGCTCCCGCAGGAACGTGGACGTGGATATCGTATCGTTCGTAGTCGAAGTCGCGGTTGATCTTATGCATATGGGAGCGTACGTGACTCATGGCGATGTGCAGGGACTCTTTCATCACGTCCCCTAGCTGGCCTGTTATGGTAAGCTTTCCCTTGCCTGGCATCAGTTTACTCTCGATGAACAGGATCTCACCCCCCATCGGTGTCCAAGCGAGACCTGTTACGACTCCAGCTGGTAGCTTTTCTTGTGCACTTTCAGGGTTGAAAGGCTCTGGGCCTAGAATATCTTCCAACTCAGACTCGACAACCGTTCGGGTTCCTGATCGATCCTGAGTTAGCACATCTTCCGAGAGATGGCGGCAAACCGATGCTAGCTTGCGTTTCAGATCACGGACACCAGACTCGCGAGTATAGCGGTGAACGATAGACTCTAAGGCGCTGTCTTCAATGGCTACATCTTGATCAATCAGGCCGTGGCGCTTAATTTCTGACTGCCACAAATGGTTTTTCGCAATATGGAATTTTTCAGCTGTGGTATAGCCTGAGACTTGAATGATTTCCATTCTGTCTCGGAGAGGACCAGGTATACCTTCTAGGGAGTTGGCTGTCGCGATAAACATAACATGGGATAAGTCATAGGGAACATCCATGTAATGATCTTCGAAGCTGTTGTTTTGTTCAGGGTCAAGAACCTCAAGCAACGCCCCCGAAGGGTCACCACCCCAACCTTGACTAAGCTTATCGATCTCATCCAAAAGAAAAACCGGATTATTGACCTGAGCTCGTTTTATACCTTGAATGATACGGCCAGGCATCGAACCAAGATACGTCCGGCGGTGACCACGAATCTCGGCTTCATCTCGCACGCCACCAAGACTAATTCGCACAAACTCTCGGTTCATGGCCTTGGCGATACTACGGCCTAGGCTTGTCTTTCCTACCCCAGGAGGGCCAACCAAAAGAAGGATGACTCCCTGTTGCCCCTTATTGAGCTGCGTAACGGCGAGATGTTGGATGATCCGATTTTTTACTTTTGTGAGGCCGTGATGGTCGGCATCCAGAGTGTCTCGTGCATCGGTGATATCGATGTCTTCGTGCTCTGGATTGCCCCATGGAAGATCGAGGAGTAAGTCAAGGTAGTTTCGGATATTTGGCGCTTCAGGAGAGGCTGATGGTGTGGCCTCTAATCTATGGGCTTCATCGATAGCGATTTTCTTGACACTATCAGGCATTGCTGAGCTTTCAATCCGAGGGATGTAGTCAAGCTGAGAGCCGCTTTCATCCATATCCCCTAACTCCTCACGAATCGTCTGGAGCTGCTCACGGAGAATCACCTCACGCTGCTTCTTATCCATCTGATTGCTGAGTTTGTGATTGATCTCTACTTGAACTTGCAGAGAGTTCTTGCGCATGTGTAGGATGTCAATAATCTTAAGCAGGCGATACTTGATCGATATCGTCTTTAGCAGCTCCAGCTTCTCTTCGATGCCTAAATCGAGGTTGGAGGCACACAAATATATGAAAACTTCTGGGTCGTCAAGCCCTCGCACAATATCAGAGAGCTTCTGTGCACCATTGCCCTGAGATAGTTTGAGGATTTCGATGGCAATGCCTTTGCCACTAGAAAGCAATTTGTCGAGGGTTTCACTATCGATATCCATATGAGAGTCGACTGCGAAGTAGCTCCCCAGGATGATATCCTTGTCATCTGGAGTATAACTAATTCTTTCGATCTCGGCGCGGTATAGGCCATTCAAGATTACTTGGTAATTCTGGCTGTCTGATTTTGAACGGTCTACCTTGCAAACTGTGCCAAAACGATGAAGGTCATCTGGAGTTGCCTCACCTGTTTTGGCGTGGGTAGCAACTGGGACAACTAAAATAAGCCCATCTGACTCGATTGCAGCATCGATCGCCTTACGATTGCGTCGCGATGCAACTGTTAGGGGCATAGAATTGCTTGGAAAAATGATTAGGTCACGTGTGACCAATATCGGGTATTCGCGATCTGACATCTGCAGAACCTCCTTCTTCGGACCGGGATATCCAGCCGTACGACTACCCTAGGAACTTAGGGGCTAAGTGCCTAAAGTCAAGTGCCACAAGGGTGAGTTTCTTGATATTGTAGTCAAAAAGGCGATCTTACTACCGATTTCCAAGGTTTCAATCGTTGCAGGCTTGGTAAGAACTTAGAAAATGCTCCATAGTGGCGGCTTCTTTTCTACCTAACAATGCGCCACCTACGTGGCTAGTTTTTCCTGTGGTCTTGTTGATTACCTCAATGTAGTTGCCTGCGAAGAGTGAAGTCAGGGTGTTGATGTTTTTTTGAGTCTCACCTTCTGCGAGAGCAAATACGTTACCAGCACCACCATTGGCTTCGTGGCACTTGATACACTTACTTTCTACCAATGGTTCGACATGCTCTGTATAGGCAAGTTGAAGCTGTTCGCATTCAATAGGTTTTTCTTTTCCCGCTGTGAAATCGTTATCGAGCCGTTTATGCTCGTATTGAGTTATCTTGCAGGCTTGGATGGCAAGAAGTAAGATTCCAATACAAACTACCAGTAATCTACTTTTATTTGTAAAATAGATCATAGAAACCCCTTGATATCAATGCCTAGCTTTGCAATCGTACCTTCGTATAGGTCGTGAGACTTAAGTTTTTCTTCGATTGTGGTACCAATAGGAAACCTTTTATCTCCCGTTGCAATTAGATGTGGCTGAGATGAGAAAGTGTGGCTCCGACCATCTCCAAACTCACTGCCCACCATGATAATTGTCTTGTTAAGAAGGGGTGCTCCTTCGCTATCTGTACTCGTGTTAAGTTGCTCAATAAGGTACCTAAGATTCGTCATGTGATACCTCCTGTAAGCTAAGTAGTCGGTGTACTCGTCCCGATTTGAAAAGTGAGACGACATATGATCAGTGATCTTCATCCCAGGGTGCTTAAACTCTTCACCTGAAGAGCCAAACATAAGGCTAGCACAGTGGCAAATGTTATTTTGGAATGCCAAAGTGATTAAGTCTATTTGCTGCTTAAAGACCGTATCGAACTGATCATACTCAAGCATTCCATTCACCAAGGAAGCCGGCTCTGGAGGTGATAAATTGGTTTTAGCGTCAATAATCTTTTGCTGAGAAAAAACTTGAATCTCTCGTTCCACCGTTCTTACTTGATCTGCTAGCCTTGATAGGTATAGCTTTGATTCTGAACCCAGTTTTGAAGCCTCTCCTGTAAGACTTTTATATTGCTCAAGTAACGCATCGAGGATACTTGTTCGAGTCTTTAAGAAAAGGTCGGATTGATCTTCTGGGATGCCAAAGATACTATTAAATGAGTCCAACGGGTTAATGAACGGGGTCACAGGATAGCCATTCGCTAACCAACTGCGTCGGCTCCAAGAAGTTGGTCTGAATGATCCACCAGCCCAGCCCCTGTAGACGCCCTGGACAAGGGACGAAATAGGGGAATCTGGAAATGCTTTAGATGCAATGAATTGATCTAAAGAATAGCCGCTTGACTGGTTGTCATTTGCTAGCTTTTTTCCGGTAAATAGATTTACGCCTCCTTGCTGATGACCATCGCCTCCTTGTCGTTCACCAACTTCATTCTGAATTCTATTATAAACAACAATCTTGTCTTGTACATTTGCTAAAGGCGAAAGTGCGGCTTCGTAGTTCCAAGCTGTATCTATGCAACCATTAGGGAAGCTAAAGGTTATGAAGTTAAAATTATTTTGACTCGTATCTTGCGCCTTGCTCAGTCTTGCAAATGTACTAAGAAGTGGGAGACTGATAAAACCTTTGCCTACAAATTTGATCGCTTTGCGTCGTGTTATCATAAATCTTCTCCAACCAACTTTGGTGACCCTATCTTTGCGATTTCTAAAAACAGCTGTTTCATATCGCCTTTTTTTGCGATCAAATACTGATTTAGGTAGTCGATGATTTCTATAGACATATTGTGGGACATTTTAGAGTATGCATAGGATGCGAGTCGCTGAGACAAGCATTGAGTAAACCGTTCATCATCGCTTATGATTTGCGATAACTCAGTAACGGTACTAAATTCTACTATCTCACCATTGCTCCTCAGTTGTGAACTTATGTCTATTGGACGGTTGCCAAGAGGAAGTATGTGGTTGAACCTAGTGTAGTCAGATCGAAATTCACCAATCGCATTAAAATTCTCTAAACCAAGTCCAATTGGATCCATCAGGATATGACAGCCAGAGCAACTCTCCGATGACGCATGACTATACATTTTCTCTTTCCGGCTAACTGGCTGATCAATAGTATCTGGTAGAAATGCACCAAGGCCCGGTGGTGGTGGAGGAACATCTTCACAGAACAATTTTTTTATAACATACATCCCCCTCGAAGTAGGTGACGAGTAGATTGACTTACTAAGCAGAGAAGAAAAGGCAACAGAAGTTAGCAGCCCGGTTCTGTTAGGCAAGTTGGTTATTTCAACTCTTCTAAATTCGTTACCAACTATCTCAATGCCGTAGATCTTGCCAAGTCGATCATTAATGTAAGTGTGGTCATTATAAAGAAGTTTTCTAATATCTAGACCCTCTCTCCACATCATCTCTAGGGTCAGAAGAACTTCTTCTTTTGCATCCAAGAATACTTCTGGCGACAAAACTTGGAAAACATCTTTGTTTTTTACCATACTATCTAATGGAGCTAAACCAAGCCACTCACTATAAAAAGAGCGTATGCCCCTAATTGTTTTAGGGTCGTCGATCATTTGGCTCAGAAATTCATTCAGTTGGGAAGAGCTTTTGATCGATTCAGATCGTTTTAGAAGGTCGACGCTAGGTGGAGACTTCCAAAGAAATAGAGATACGTTAGTTATGTATTCACGTAAATGGTCTTGAGAATCTTGGTCATTTGTGTGAGTCAACAGATGAAATTGAGGAGATTGAATAAAGAACCCTAGTATAACCTTTAACAAATCATTAGGCACTAAACCTTGAGAATTTGAAATAAGGCTTTCTATAGTACGCTTCTCGAATTCATCTATTTTCCTTCGATAAAATGTAAATGCAAGTCGCTGAATTAAACTGGCTTCATCAGTAAGGCAAGTGGAAGCGTCAAGGCATGAAGTAAACTCTTCTTCATAGCTTGGATTGTTTTTTACAATCTCATTTGCTAGCAAAAGAGAATTTTGATGTAAAAAACGAGCTCTTCCATCTGTCATACTATCCGGAGATTGCAGATTTTTTGATCCTTCAAGACTATTCTCTCGCGGGGCTCTTGAAAAAATGAACTCCGTGTTTGTATCGAATTGATCGGAAAAGAAATTCTTAAGCTCATCATTTGTCATATTTCTAGATATCGATAAAGGCTCGGCTGGAACAATAGTGACATCTTCTGGCGATGGCTCTAGAAGGCAGCTTTGTAGTAGAAAAAGAAAAAAGAACAAATTCAGCTTTAACAACATTAGGAACACCTCAACAGTCACAGTCATCCGTGTTCATTCAAAGTTCGTGCCTGATCTATGCAAATAAGACTCTGAAAAAAAATCTTGTTAGAGACTCACTATTTGGGTGAATTTGGATAGTTGAGGGCATACTAAAGGTAATCTTGATAGAAAACGTTGCGACATCTGAGATTTTTGGGTTGAGTCATAGATGAGTCTAGTGGCAATTGTACATTTGTTTGACAGCATGAGGCCCGGTTTTGAATTGGAGCTCACTTTTTGATAGAAAGGCTATGAAAATCGATTCATTAGTATGCTTGAGCGCACAGGGTGCTTCAAATAGTAGACCCTCAGCAGGGAAACTCATCTGCTCAGAAGCTTAGTTGGGTAAGCAGCTGTAAAATGTGCTGGAAGATGAAATCTTTTTCTGAGTAAGAGATTATTACCTAAGAATATCAAGCAACTCCCACCGACCAAGAGCAGTGGTATTTCCAGCCTGATCGCTGATTACAAGTGTTTCAGGCCGAATTAGCAAAGAACTATCATCCACAGGAATCACTAGTGAAATCCGGCGCCCCGTCTGCGAAAATGAGCTTGGGGCCACATAAACTCGACGATTGAAACTATCTACTAAAGCGAGATCCACCCAATTGATGGGAGATTGATCTCGAATGAATATATCTGCGGTTATCATATCAGGGTTTTTCGAGCTTAAGATCAACCCCACAACTTCGGGACTCTTGTAATCCTGACTGCTAGCGCCAAGTAATGAGATGCTCTCGACTGGGATATCAGTGTCTTGGAAAAAGTTTGACTCTTCGGGGCCACGGGAAAGAATCCGAGCGTTGCCTGAACCATCTGTTACAGAGGCTTTAAAAACTTGGTAGTATCCGTCTTGAGACCATTCAGGCATTTCTATTGTTACACTATATTTTCCAGGTGCCACTTCTTCAAAAGACGTAGAATTGACAAGCAAGAAGCTGTTGCTTAGCACCACTTGAACATCGGTGATATCATCTTGGTCGTCTCGCGCGTGAACCAAGACTTCGACATCACGACTGCTCAGATCTTGACCAATGATTTGAATATCATCGATCACAGGCCTGGCAATGTCGGATTCTAAGTCATCAACGATGTAGATGAGCTGGTTTCTGAGTTTCGAATCGTTGAAGAATGCCTTGCCAGGGCGTCCTAACAGAGCCTTGGTCTCACCATTGTCGAGAGTTAATATGATTTTTGAGATATAGTAATCCTCTCGCACAGTGATCTCGCCAAGTGTAATATTGATCTGTAGGGTGTTCCCGTTTAAAAATTGGTATTCCTCACTTCTGATGGCATTGAGAGTTTCTACACCACGTAACTCAGCAAACGCAGACTGTATTTTGGTATTTGGATCGAGGTTGAGTGTCAAAGGAAGTATGGTCCCCCCCTGGGCAACCTCGGGTAGGATGATCTGGGAAACTGGTGATTGAACTAAGTCATACTCTCCCTCCCCCAAGATTGAAAACCGATTCGAGAGGGCAAAAACCTCGTTGGGGATGGTAAAGGCCTGGCCGTAATCGTCTTCCAGGTAGGCTGACTGGATTTCGTATGATCCAGCGTCAAGGCTAGGGTAAAATGTCTGAATGTTGACTCGCTGAATCTCTTGGTTCAGAGCGAGGTAGCCTTCCAAGTTCAAAACCTGATCGCTGGCTATCTGGCGAACTTTTAGGCCTAACTTAGCTAGTGGTGCGCCTCTGGGAACCATATCAACTTCTATACCGAGCGATCGACCAAGGGGAACCGCTAATGACTCTAGCTCGAAACGATTGATAACTGGTAGAGCTTCACGATCGCTGACAAGCTGAAATTCAAATCGTTGTGTGCTTTCCGATATTCGTGTTCCTAGGGGGTTTTCTATCGCTTTTGATAGAATGAATCGATAGCGACCAAGTTTTGGGCTGCGAATTTTAAGCCGAAGAATATTAGAGCCAACAGCATACTCGTTCTGCCAATCTATATCAATCCGATCACCATTCTCATTAACCACAACGATGAAATGGTTATTGATAAATCGAGGGTCGATCAAGCCTTTTACACGAACTAGAATGTCTCCGCTAGATTCAGGGATCAAGTTTGAAACCAGCTCAACTTCGGGTAACGAAACGTCACCTTCAAGGGCTCGTCTAGCATTGACTCTGCCGTGGCCTGTGTAGAGAGCCTTATTGACATTTTTTTCTGCAAGGGAGTCGGTAGTGCCGAAAAGCTGAGCAACGACTTGCTCACGGGTCCAGGTCGGGTTTTGGGACCAGATCATCCCTGCAACTGAGGCTGCAATGGGAGTTGCCATACTGGTGCCAGTACGGGTGCCGTAGCGATTGCCGGGTAGGGTGGAATAAACATCCCCTGGTGCGTAGATATCAATTCCCACTCCATAGTTAGAGTTGGGGTTTATCTCGTCTTGACGAGAGGACTTCGCGTAGGTGTTGCCAACTAGGATAAGCTTCTCAAATTTCTGTCGCGATGGATTTCGGATTCCTCGATTGCCAGCGGAATTAAAAATCAACAAGCCTCGATCGTACATGGAATCAAGAATGGTTTGGTAAACAATATCATCGGCGTATTGGTCGATAGAGTAACTGGTATTGATGATCTTGGCTCCCATATCGGCAGCGTATTGATAAGAGCGAACCACGCGTACCGAACTCCATTGACCGTCACCTGAGAAGCGAATGGGCAAGACTCGTAGCCCTGGCGCGAGTCCTTCCGCTGCATTGTCTTGATCGACACGGGCAGCGATAATTCCTGCGATATGAGTGCCATGATAATCGCTTGATGTGGGCCGTGGATCGTTGTCACCAGCACCGGTAAAATCCCAGCCTTGATAGTCGTCAACCAAGCCATTATTATCGTCATCAATGCCATTGTTACGCTTACTATAACCGTTGGCGTCAAACCCATCTTCTCCAGGGTTGATGTAGAATGAGTCTTGCAAATCCTCATGATCGAGGTCGAAGCCATCATCGGTCACTGCTATTAATACGGATGAGTCCCCTGGTTCTATGATCCGAGCTTTGTAGCCATCAATAGCATTTAAGTGATCGCGATTGCCGCTGCTGGGAAACTCCTGGTCTTCACGCTGTGTCTCGTAGATATAGTTAGGTGCAGCAAAGGCAATGCCTTGTTCCTTTTCGAGCCACACTAAGGAATCTTCCAGGCGGGAAGGCTCCTTCAACCGAACATGTAAGAGGCTGCTACCATCGTTCGTCTCTGGAATCAAAGTCTCCACGGATAAGATTCCTCCGGGAAGATCTTGGTGGCTGCTTACGAAACTCTGCTCACAGCTTCCCTGGCAATTGTTCACAAGGGTGATCAACGAAGTTTGGTCATGGGGCTTGTCAAGGCGACGATGTTCTGGAGACTTCTGTGAGCATGAAATCATTAAAAAGAAATTTAAAAATATTATTATCGCCTTCACAATATCTCCTTATGTTAAGTCCAAACCTATATATAAGGTTTACGCTTTATTGGAAATGTTTTCTGCGCTTGGGAAACAATAAGTGTTACGGGAATGTCTGTGCATGGGTGTTATCACGAGCCGCTGATTCCACAGGCATTTCTTGCCGAGCATCTTAGCCAGTTTGAATTAGGTGACGAGTTTAGTCACTTCTTAAATTATTCTATAATAAAAACAATAGCTTATCATTTTGGTTGGATCTATGCAAAAGGAATTCTTAGCTAATTCCCAAAAACTGAATGAATAAATATAAAAATCTTATAAAGAATATTGAATTTTTATATAGATTATACTACACCTCTAATACCCTATTGCGTACCTTTTTGGCGCATAAGGTCTTTGGTCTGGGGTATCTCCCTATTGCCAAGACCAAAGTTCCAATCAACGATTGTTAAGGTGAACGTCCAATGAAGTTAGCGAGCAAGTCTTCCGTCATGACCCTTAGCGCCCTGGTATTGGGTGCCCCAGCATTTGCCACTGTTCCAGTGGAAAGTAGTGTTGGCTTTGACAAGAAACCAGAGTCCAAAGCCTATCTTGAGTTTGTGAAATACAAACAAAGGGTTCATAGCTCCTCAGAAGGCACCGAATTGGGAGAAGATACTGAAGTTCAAGCAGCGTTTAAGTACCACCCATCCGACGACTCCTTCTTTCGCCTCCGTTTTAATACTGACCCCAAGAAAAACCCCGAAGAAAATAAGACATCCAAGCTAGAATTGATCATGAATCACCAGCTTTATGATTTCGAGATTCAGCTCGATGCAGACTGGCGTCTTAATGATGGCGGTGGGATGTCCTTCGGCCCGGATACCGATTCTGATTATTCATTCATTAGCTATAAGCCGAACGACGAATGGGCGATCACTTATTACCCATTCAACTTCAACGGCGAAGTCGGTAACGAGTTCTACACGAACGACGTGACTCGCATCTACTACTTCGAAGATCTTTTTGATCAGATTCCTGCGTCCGACCCAACCGCAGACGATGATTCTGATTTTGAAGGTATTCGCGTCAAGACTCTTCCTGGTCTTGATGTGAAGTATCAACCGCTCAAATCATTGACTCTCACTTTTGGATACGGATCTGCGCGGTACTACTATCCGAACGACGAAAATTTCCAACTCGATGCTCAAGCTACAGCGGACAGCTGGAGTGCCAAGAATGACACCGGATTTAAGGTCGGCGTTGACTTCGTCACAGACGATACCACCGTTATTGTCAAGTACGTAGCCCATGAAGAAGCCAAAGAGACAGGTGCTCTCCTTGAAGCTGCTGGTAACATCCAAGTTGGCCAAAAATTTGGTCGATTTGCTCTAGATTTAGAAGCTGGATACTCGAAAGCTGGTGACAATGCCTATGACATTCCATACGATGCCAGTTGGTTCCGCAACTGGAACCCACCTCTGAACGACCGGGGTATCTACGTTGACGACAACCTAGAACCTCAAGATTGGCTAGGTAAAGATGACTACGCATACGGCATCAAGGCATCCTATGATGTTTTTGGTGGTCTAACTCCATACGTATCTTATAAGACCCTTGGCGAACACTTTGTGTTCTGGGAAGAAGAGTCGGTTCACCGCCTTCGTTCTGCAGACCGTACCGAGGGTCATGGCGGCCTTAAAATGTTTGGTGCTGGCTTTAAAATTAAGCGTGGCGATTACACGATCGTACCAGAGTACGAGTATCTTGTGGCCCAAAACAAGGTTTTTGGAAACAAGTCAGATCTGCGAGAAGATGACAATCTTGTCGAACGGAACAAGAAGCTTTCGCGCTTTACTGTCGAATTGATTTACTCATTAGATTAAGACAACAATGCTGCTATTTTATTTAGCAGCATTTTTTTTGTGTATCGCCATTGATAACTTTTAGGGACCACATAAGGGCTTAGACTATGAACACCCTAATTAAGCGACTAACAGTAAGTTTGTTTATAACAGCAGGACTTTTGAGCAGTGTGTCCTGCTCATCGTCCGATGATGATAATCAGTCGAATGTGAGCCAAGATCCAGAGAAGCTCGCACTTGTTCAGGAAGGTATTCGCCGTGTGGGTATATATGAGCAAGATATCAACCAAGGCTACCTACTCTCTAGTGTGAGAGAACAGGAAAAGCAGATGGTAGAAGATCACCTTCATTGGATCAAAGTAGCACTTTATCGCTTGAAGGATGATCTTGAGAGTGATGCAGCCGCAGCGATGCTTTCAGTGCGGGTGAATGCCCTCTCGAATCAAAACGCAGGGTTTCAAGATAAGGACAACGATAGTTTTCGCGACCTTATTGACTTCTTCCGTGGCGAAGTCCTTCAATCCCTAAATCTGGCTTTCTTTCGGGACCTTTTTGCCGAAGAGTTTAACGGTCAGAGCTTAGGTGGCTTCAGCAACGTGACTGTAAAAAGCAGTGTTGAGTGGAAGGGTGACGCTGGTGGTTACGCAAAAGTTACGGCCTTTGGCCAGAAAACTGATGTGGAAGCATGGCTCATTTCACCAGTCCTAGATCTAACTGGTATCATTGATCCTGCGATGACATTCCGTCAAGCTGTGGGCTTCCTTTCTACGTGGGACGGCCTAGAGCTGAAGATTTCCACCAATTTTACAGGTGGTGACCCCACAGCTGCTGATTGGGATGTGATCCCGGTAGAAGAAAAACCAGAAGCAGGCGGCCAAAACTGGCAGTGGAAGAACTCAGAAGAGATTTCCCTTGATAGCTACATTGGCAAGAAAATCGCGATCGCGTTCCACTACGTTGCACCGCAATCTCACCAACCGACTTGGGAGATCGAGTGGCTGCGTGTGAAAGGTGTGGGCAAGGGGGATTTTACTCCGATTCCATTGAAGTTAGCTGATGGCTCAAAGGGTGGTGATAACGGGAATGGTGAAACTCCTGCACCGAACAAAACGTTTGTCAAGCGCCTCACACCAGGAGCAGGTGAGATTTACTACAAGGCCCTCGAAGGCTCGGTTGCTGACCTAGGCTTCAAAGAGATTAGTCTTAAAGGTAAATATGTTTGGCGTGCCTACAAGGACAAAAATGATGGCAATCGACCAGTCGGCTTGAGCATGTCTGGGTTTAACGATAACTCTGGTGACAATCATGATTGGCTTATTAGCCCAGTGATTGATTTAAGCAATGCGAAGGACCCTTATTTACAGATTGTGGATAGAATCAAGTTTTTGAATAACAATCCACTAAGCAATCTAAAAGTTAAGGTCTCCAACAATTACAAGGGTGACCCAGAAGATCCTGCCGTAACTTGGGAGCTGCTTAACATAAGAGGAAATTCCCCCGAAGTGGATAAGTTCGTTGTGTCTGGAAAGATTCCTTTGAAAAAATTTATTGGCGATACCATTGTGATTGGCTTCGAATACGAAGGAACATCGAAAGCATCCATCAGCTGGGCTGTGGCCGAGATTTTGGTATCAGAGTAGGCGCGACAAATCATGATGGAAAGGAAACAAGTTATGGTTTCTAAGTTCTCACAAGTCATCATCGCTCTTGGTGCTATTTGCAGTTTGAGTGCGTGCGTTGAAGATCCTGGCGTGAACACCAACAACGAGTTGTTGGTGAGTTCAGAAGGTCGTTACGAGCAGTCCAGTAGTGTAGGTAATCTGTTCGCCACTGCCCTTCAAAAAGAATACGACCTGGATTTTGCCTTTGTTCCCAGTAGCAACCTCTTGGATCAGGCCTATACGCTGATCGAACCAGGTATGGAACCAGAACTCACTACCCGACGAGTTCTGAGCTTGATGGATGCTTCAAAGCCTCGTTGGAAAGAATACAAGCTAGGGACGATGAAGGGTTCTGCCATTAAGGACTTCATTGTCAGTCGAACGTTGGAGATGCAACGCCATGAACTTCATGTTGCGGGAATGCACTACAGTTTTCGAATGGTCGGTGGCTTTCCTGATCGCTTCATCTACTTGTCCACCGAGAATGGTGACGAGATCCAAGACAGTCGCTACTACCGGGTTGCGATTGACGCAACCAACTATCGAACATTCCCTGGCTACTGGTTTGCTCATGGCATGAGTCGCTCGTTTAGAGAAGAGACTAAGACTGCTAATCTAGAGCAAGCTCTGACCAACTATCTCGCTAAGATCCAAGTGATGAAGCCTTTCGATACCATCCGTTCAAGGGTGATTATCGACGAGAAGTCTGAAATTTCGGGCATTACACCTATTTCGAAGGTGCAGGGTATCAGCCACATGTCTGAACTTCTTGGCCATATCGTTACTGTCGAAGGGGTTGTTACTGTCCTTGGAACTGTAAAAGACGGCTTTCATAAAGGCCGCAAGGAAGCTTATATCCAATCAGTGACTCCCGACGACGACCCGCGAAGTTCTGAGGGTATCTATCTGGATCTCGGCTATGGATCTCTAGCTGACGTAGAAGTTGGTAGCCTGATCAGGGTTAAAGGCACGGTTTACGAAGAGCTCGCTATGAACGAAGGTCTCTCTCGAACGGGCATTCGCAAGGTTCAGTCTGTCGATGTGATTCCGACACCAACTCCTTACACAATTGAGCCAGTGGTTCTTGGCGGTGATTCACTAGTGAATATCCCCAACAAGCGTATTTCGACTTACTTTGGAAACATTAACCGCAAACCAGCCCTAAATTTGGAAGACGGTATCGATTTCTGGGAAAGTTTGGAAGGCATGAAGATCGTAGTGAAGTCTCCGCGGGTGGTTGGCTTTGCTGGTGGCAAAAAAGACGTTAGTGAAGAGGGCCGACCCAAGGGCTATATCTCTGTATTCGTTGTTGCTGAAGGGACGGCTAACGAAGAGCAAAAAACACCAGTCGGTGGTTTGATGATTGATAACCTTGAGTTTGATTACAACCCCGAGATCATCCGTATCGTTGATCATCACCTTGCTCCGAAAGTTACCTCCTCAAAAGTTTTTGAAGTTGGCGACATGATGAAGCATGATCTTGAAGGGGTTTTTGGTTACGAGAAGAATCTATTCGGGGGTGGTGAGTATACTTTCTTCGTTACTGGACAATTCGAAGGAACTCAAGACTCAACGCCACCAACTCCAGAGCAAAAGCCTCAATCAAAATTAGCTCCTGAAGAGGACAAGCTCACAGTAGCAACATTCAATGTAGAAAACCTAACAGCTGGTAAGGATGCCTTCCGTTTTGATCGTCTCGGCCGTACGATTGCCTATAATTTGCACTGTCCTGATATTATCAACCTTGTTGAGATTCAGGATGATGATGGTGCATTTGGTTATACCAATAGCAATCTCTACAAGCCTGGTACTGACGATACGGTTGCGGAAAAGACGCTTATGGATCTTATTACCAATATCCGTGATTGTCCCAATCCTGCTGAATACAAGTTTGTTAACGTTGATCCAGTAAAGAACCAGGAGGGTGGTGAGCCAGGCGGAAACATTCGCGTGGCGATGATTTACAACAGCCTTCGGGTTGGCTTTAATCCAAAAGGAGAGCCAGGACCGATCTCTAATAGCTATCTCGCAGCTGATGGTTCGTTGTTACAGAACCCAGGTCGCTTGAATCACGAGGAACTTGAAGGTACTAGACGACCGCTGGTAGCTGAATTCACATTTAAAGGCGAGCGGATTTTCGTGATTGGTAACCACTTTAACTCTAAGGGTGGCGACACCTCACTCTGGTCTGCAGACCAGCCGCCAGTTTTGGGTTCTTCTGATCGTCGATCGAAGATCGCAGATGTGGTAAACGATTTCGTAGAGCTGATCCTGCGTAGCGATAAAAATGCTAATGTCATTGTCACAGGTGACTTTAACGATTTTAATGAGTCGCGTGCGATGCAGGTTCTTGAAGGTGGCGGGGCTCTGAAGAACCTAGCTAACGTCAAGAAAGCCAACGGTGAGCCGATTATTCAGCCCAACGATGTCTACACTTACAACTACGGTGGCAACTCTCAGCCTCTCGACTTTATCTTGGTGAGTCCAGCACTTCTAAGGCGACAACCTGAAGTTGACGCCTTGCATATCAATACAGATTTCATGGGGCAGGTTGCTGACCATGATCCGGTAATTTCACGTTTTACGTTTGATTAGGTTTTGAGTCCAGGGAGTTTCCCTGGGCAAAAAACATTGTCACGATAACAACTTATACAAGCAGCAGGTCGCAAGAACTGCTGCTTTTTAGCATTCAGGACAGCCGTTATCGAGTGGGTTCTTCGATTTCTTGAGTTTTTGAATCGAATTGATACATGCACCACAATCGGTGCCGGCGTGGCAATTTTTTTGGATATCTTTGATCGATGCTCCGGCCTCTAATAGGGAGCGAATCTTGGAATCGGTCACACCATGGCACAAGCAGATATACATTGAAAAACTCCTCAGTCAGGGCTTACTTCACCCCTATCGGTATCTATAATAGTAATTATGAGAATTATTTTCAATATCTTTTAACTACCTGAAATCATTAGTATAAGAATATTTTTAACCTGAGGAATTTGCTTGGATTTTCCCTGAACTAGCCTGAGGCTTCTTTCTCAATGTCTAAGGGTTAGTCATTTCAGACTTACGCTTAGGCTCTCATGGTGAAGCTATGACCTAATGGGCTACTGGTTCTGAATCCTGGCTCTTTTCGAAAGCGTCCTGGCTGGTATCTTGTTGCTTCGAAGTATCGTAACCACAAGATAAACTTGGCTTTGCTTTAAGCTTTCCGGCGTCCTTTACACAAACCCTGAGCGTAGCATGCTCAGTTTTTATGGACTCCACCTGCGACAAAAGCTTAAGCCCCTCCCGCCCTTCTGAATTTTTGAAGTCTCCATCCGCCTTACAGAGGAGTGAAACTGATAACATTAGAACATTACAAGCATTGGGTCCGTCGTAGGCAATGGACTGACGATGGTAGCGAATACTCTTGTCGATATCACCGCGTACGTCGAACAGCCAGTCCAGGATGAGCATATCGGGAATCAGTCGGTAGAAGATGCCCAGGGCATAGTTGACGGAGCCCTGCATGGTGACGCTTTCCATAAAGCGATAGTCCACGTCCGATTCGGCGACATCGGTCCAGAGGTCTTGAATCTTCCGAGCCTTTTTTAGGGATGCAAAAATACCATCGATAGTGCCGATTTTTCCGAGAGATGACCCAAGAAATAGTTTGCAAAGAACGTGACTTGGATCTCTTTTAAGGCACTGCTCGGTGGCATGACGGCCTTTCACGAAAATTTCACGGGCAACGGGCAAATCCTTCTCATGGGTGTAGCTAGACCCAAGTTGAAATGCGATGCTACCAACAAGCCAATAGCCATCAAGCCACTGCTCTTCCTTTTCAAGCACTCGCTCCACTAAGTTTAAAGCCCTAGCCATCTCATCGATACTCTGCCTATCTTTGGAAGCCTGATAAATCTGATGATATTCGTCATACATTCTTGGATATTTTTGTAGGGGCTTCCAGTCGACCTTGTACTGCTTCAGCTCGGATCGTGTAGCACCGAATAAAGAGGACGTTAAACTCGTGGCTAGAAACACAGACAAGATGAGTTTGAGCATCGTGGAGTTCTCACTTGGTTTACGGTTCCCTAGAATCGGTTTAGTCTTTAGAAATATTGAGAGTAGCTCCGGGGTCTGTTGACGTTTCCAATACAAGCATCTGATATGCCTTGATAAATACTATCCAGTGTCGCTCGTCTTCATCCAGCTAGACTAGGCTCTGTCTGACGAATCGATTCTCCTAAAGCTGATCTCGCAAAGCGCTAAGCAGATCATGGCTTCAAAGCTTGACTTGAGTTTGTCAAAA